>CAJMNP010000114.1 GCA_905214895.1 uncultured bacterium
ACCTTCGCGGACACTCCGCAGGACGAAAGAACCCCCGCCGCACGTAGTGCGCAGCGGGGGTTCTTTCATGTCCGAGGACGTCCGCGAAGGCCAGCCCTCAGATCCTGCAGTGGGAGACCTAAGCCTCGTTGTACACCGTCTTGAGCTTCAGCAGGTGCTGATAGCGGTCCATAGCGGCCTGCTCGTTCTCCTTGAAGAGCTCCTCGGCGCGCTCGGGGAAGGAACGCGTCAGCGAAGCGTAACGGGCCTCGTTCATCAGGAACTCCTGATAACCGCCCGCGGGCTCCTTGGAATCGAGCGAGAACTTCTTGCCGGCAGCAGCCTCGGGGTTGAAGCGGAAGAGGTTCCAGTAACCGCACTCGACAGCCTTCTTCATCTCGGCCTGGCAGTTCTGCATGCCGCCCTTCTTGATGGAGTGCATCTCGCAGGGGCTGTAGCCGATGATGAGGGACGGGCCGTCGTAGGCCTCGGCCTCGTGGATGGCCTTGAGGGTCTGAGCCGGGTTGGCGCCCATGGCGACCTGCGCCACGTAGACGTAGCCGTAGCTCATGGCAATCTCGGCCAGAGACTTCTTCTTGGTCACCTTGCCGGCAGCGGCGAACTGAGCGACCTGGCCCAGGTTCGAGGCCTTGGAGGCCTGACCGCCGGTGTTGGAGTAAACCTCGGTGTCAAAGACAAAGACGTTGACGTTGTGGCCGGAAGCCAGGACGTGGTCCAGGCCACCGAAGCCGATGTCGTAGGCCCAGCCGTCGCCGCCGAAGATCCAGAAGGACTTCTTGGTGAGGTAAGCCTTGTCGGCGAGGATTGCCTTGGAAGCCTCGCAGCCGCACTTCTCGAGCTCGGCAACGTAGGCAGCGGCAGCGGTCTTGGAGGCCTCGGCGTCGTTGACAGAGTCAATCCAAGCCTGGCCGGCAGCCTTGAGCTCGTCGGACGGACCATCGGCGGCGATGATGTCCTGGGTAGCGGCAATCAGCTTGTGCTGAACAGCCTCATAGCCCACGGCCATGCCCAGACCGTGCTCGGCATTGTCCTCGAACAGGGAGTTGTTCCACGCCGGGCCGTGACCGTCCTTGTCCTTGCAGTAAGGAGCGGTGGCAGCGGGGTTGCCCCAAATGGAGGAGCAGCCGGTGGCGTTGGAGATGAACATGCGGTCGCCGGCGACCTGGGTCACCAGACGTGCATAGGCGGTCTCGGCGCAGCCGGCGCAGGAGCCAGAGAACTCCAGGTAGGGCTGCTTAAACTGGCTGCCCTTGACGTTGGCCGCGATGAGCTCCTTCTTCTCGGAGACGTTCTCGACCATGTAGTCCCAAACGGGCTGCTGGTCCATCTCCTGCTCGGTGGGAACCATCTCGAGGGCACCCTTGGGGCAGACCTTGACGCAGTTGGTGCAGCCCATGCAGTCGAGCGGGGACACGGCCATGGTGAACTTCATGCCCTTGGCCTTGGGGCCCATAGCGTCGAGCGTGCGGGTAGCCTCGGGCGCGGCGGCAGCCTCGTCCTCGGTCATCGCGAACGGACGGATGGTGGCATGCGGGCACACATAGGCGCACTGGTTGCACTGGATGCACTTGGTCTCGTCCCAGTGAGGAACGACCACGGCGACGCCGCGCTTCTCGTATGCGGAGGCGCCCAGCTCAAACTGGCCGTCGGCACAATCGACGAAGGCGGAAACAGGCAGGCTGTCGCCATCCATGCGATCGATGGGCTCGAGCAGGTTCTTGACCTGCTGGGCGATGGCAGACTTGGTCTCCTCGGAGAGCTCGATGGGGGCAGCATCCTCGGCAGTTGCCCAGTCGGCCGGAACCTCGAACTTACGGAAGGCGGTAGCGCCGGCATCGATAGCCTTGTGGTTGGCGTCGACGATGGCCTGGCCCTTCTTCATGTAGGACTTGGTAGCCGCGTCCTTCATGTACTGCAGGGCGTCCTCGGCGGGCAGGACCTTGGCCAGCGCGAAGAAGGCGGACTGGAGCACCGTGTTGGTGCGCTTGCCCATGCCGACCTTGGCGGCCAGGTCGATAGCGTCAATCAGGTAGACGTTGACGTTGTTGTTCGCGATGTAGCGCTTGGCCACAGCGGGCATGTGCTCGGCGAACTCCTCGTCGCTCCACTGGCAGTTGACCAGGAAGGTACCGCCCGGCTTGACGTCGCGGACCATCTTGAAGCCCTTGACGATATAGCTGGGGTTGTGGCAAGCGACAAAGTCGGCCTTGGTCACGTAGTACGGCGAGCGGATCGGGGAATCACCAAAGCGCAGGTGCGAGACGGTGACGCCGCCGGTCTTCTTGGAGTCATACTGGAAGTAGGCCTGAACGTACTTGTCGGTGTGATCGCCGATGATCTTGATCGAGTTCTTGTTGGCGCCGACGGTACCGTCGCCACCCAGACCCCAGAACTTGCACTCGATGGTGCCGGGGGCTGCGGTGTTGGGCGCATCCTCAGCCTCGGGCAGGCTCAGGTTGGTCACGTCATCGACGATGCCGATGGTGAACTCGCGCTTGGGCTCGTCCTTCTTGAGCTCCTCGAAGACAGCGAACGCGGACGCGGGAGGCGTGTCCTTGCTGCCCAGGCCGTAACGGCCGCCGACGACCTTGATACCCGTCTTGCCGGCCTCGTAGAGAGCGGAGACGACGTCCTGGTAGAGCGGCTCGCCGATGGAACCCGGCTCCTTGGTGCGGTCCATGACGGCAATCTTTTTGACGGTCTCGGGGAGAACGTCGACAAAGTGCTTGATGGAGAACGGACGGAACAGGCGAACCTTGACCAGGCCGACCTTCTCGCCGTGAGCGTTGAGGTAGTCGATGACTTCCTCGAGCACGTCGCAGAAGGAGCCCATGCACACGACGACGCGATCGGCATCGGGAGCGCCGTAGTAGTTGAACAGGCCGTAATCGGTGCCGAGCTTCTCGTTGATCTTCTTCATGTAGCCCTCGACGACGGCGGGAAGCTCGTCGTAGACCTTGTTGCAGGCCTCGCGGTTCTGGAAGAAGATGTCGCCATTCTCGTGGCTGCCGCGGGTATGCGGGTGCTCAGGGTTGAGCGCGTGATCGCGGAAAGCCTGGACGGCGTCCATGTCGCACATCTCGGCAAGATCCTTGTAGTCCCACATGGCGACCTTCTGGATCTCGTGGCTGGTGCGGAAGCCGTCGAAGAAGTTAAGGAACGGGGTCTTGCCCTCGATGGCGGCAAGGTGAGCCACCGGCGAAAGGTCCATGACCTCCTGGACGTTGCCCTCGGCGAGCATGGCGAAACCGGTCTGGCGACAGGCCATGACGTCGGAGTGATCACCGAAGATGTTCAGGGCGTGCGAAGCGACGCAACGCGCGGAGACGTGGAAAACGCCCGGGAGCTGCTCGCCCGCGATCTTGTACATGTTCGGGATCATCAGGAGCAGACCCTGAGAAGCCGTGTAGGTGGTGGTCAGAGCACCGGCGCCCAGCGAACCGTGAACGGTACCGGCTGCACCTGCCTCGGACTCCATCTCGACGACCTTGACCGGGGTGCCGAAGATGTTCTTGCGACCCTGGGCCGCCCACTGGTCGACATGGTCGGCCATCGGGCTGGACGGCGTAATGGGATAAATTCCCGCTACCTCGGTGTACGCATACGAAACATATGCGGCCGCCTCGTTGCCGTCCATAGACTTAAACTTACGCGCCATATACCCCTCTCCTCTCATATAGGTATACAGGCCCCGGCGATCGCCGGGATGTTGGCGTGATGGGATTTTCGTTGTTGCTTCCAATCATCTGGCAGGCAGACTCAGCAGCAGGTACATGGCGTGGAGAGAAGGCATGCCAAGGCGAGAGGCGCTTGCGCACCACAGGCCCAGCTGCCCGTCTTGCACATGGCCGAGCGCCGCAAAGGCCGCATACCGGATGCTCCCGGGCACGCCCCGGCGATGGGA
>CAJMNP010000115.1 GCA_905214895.1 uncultured bacterium
CCAAGCGCAGCGCATACTCGACCAGCACGCGCTCGCCCAGGGTGACGTTGTTGCTATCCACCACATACACGTCGCCGCCCGGCGCCTCGGCAAGTGCGGTGCGAGCACTCTGGTTGGTGCCCGAAAGCTTGGCACCCACGGTAATAATCACCGCCTCGTCGCCGGCCTCACGAACCTCGGCAATCGCCTGCGAAAAGGCGTACGGGTTGACCTGACCGGTCTTTGGCAGCTCATCACGCTCCACGAGCATCTCGTAAAAGCGTTGGTGATCGATGTCGACGCCATCCATGTACACATCGGCGCCAAAGGTGACGGACAGCGGCAGAACACGCAGAGCGGGGTGCTCCGCCGGAGACATATCGCTGGCGGAATCGGTAATAATGCGGACGGACATAGCGAATCCTTTCTTGCGCAGGTCTCGCGCAGGGAATTTTGACAACAATGTCCCGGCGCGGCGTGCGCGCTCAAACGGGACGATGCAGTTGTTGGCTGAAAGATAGTGCCAGCGCGGCTCTAAATCTCGCGCAGGGTGCTGAGGATCGTGCGCAGCGACGCATACATCTGCTCGCGCTGCTCCACGCCCATGGCCTTGCCGGTGGTATCGAGCACATCGCGAATGATGCGATCGGCCTCGCTCATGCTCTCGCCGCCCAGAGCAGTCAGGCGCACCGGAGCACGGTACTTGACGGCCGCATCACCCGAGTCGTCAACCTCGACGTAGCCGCCCTCCTCCAGATGAGCCAGTGTGCGCGAAACGGCGGCACGGGTAACGCCGGCCATGCGGGCGAGGTCGGCGCCAGTCAGGCCGTCCTTGCTGCGCTCAAGATAGTACAGGCACATGACATCGGAGCCCTTAAGGCCGAGCCTTGCGCCTTCGGACGTCTTGATGCGCTGAATCTCCTTGTAGAGGCCGCTGATCAGTCCGACAAAGTCCTCAAAACGTGTCTCGTCGTTCTGCTGCATGGTGACGACCGCCTTTCGCTTACATGATGCTAACGGGTAAACATCTTAGCCGCACAAGGCAACACCCGTACCCAAATATCCGATTTGTTAACCCATCAACATAAAAACCACCACAAAGGGGACAGGCACCTTTGTGGTGGTTTGAACCTCAATAAGTTTTAGGCGTTGCTATAACTCCACGCAAGGATTGTCGCGGGTCACAAGCGTCTTAACGACAACCGTCGCTCCCAAATACCGCTCGAGCAGCTCAGCGAGGCGATCGATCGCAGCCTGGCAATCCCCCATGCGCTCGGGCTCTACGCACTCAATCGCCAGGAACGCATCGGCCGAATCGTCGGACAGCGCCGTGCGAACGCCATCGCGCCAGTTCCAGCAGCGGCACACGGCGCCTGCATCGTCGATATAGGCAAGCTCGTCGGGCAGCGTCGGATCATCCGCCTCCTCGCCAAGTGGCAAGAACGCGTCGCCGCCGTCGGTCACCGTCAGGCGCAGATTGCCCTCAATAGCATGCAAATCCTCACCGCCAACGGGCAGCGCATAAGTCAACGAAATCGTGTTGTAGATATCCACCGCCGGCGTGATGTGGCCGACCGGCTTGCCTTTGAGCACGCGCTTGAGCAGGTTCTCAACTGAGCAACGCGCGCCCTTCTTGGTCTTGAACAGGCGATAGGCCTCGCGCCATGCCTTGACCGGCGCGTTCTCGCTGATGGTATCGCTGGTCAGATGGCGCTCCGCATCGATGTTGGCGCGGTCAAGCAGCGCGGCGATTGCACCCACGTCCTCCTGGGGAATCTGAGCCGCGGGCTTCATGCCCTTTACGACCACGACGCCGATAGCCGCCTGCGGAAACAGCTCCCAAAACGAATCCTCGGCAACGAAACTCTTCATATGTTCTCCCTTCATAGCGGACGCCCGAGTCCGGACGCCTAAACAAAAAGCGCCCTCACAGCGGCCACCTTCAAAGTCCTACGGTGCCGCCACAAGAGCGCTTACGCTGCCCCCATCCGGAGAAGGGGGCGATATGTCAGGCGTATTGTAACCCGAGTCATTCGCGTGAGTAAAACCACCACAAAGGCGCCCGTCCCCTTTGTGGTGGTTTTGGGCCTGAGGCGACGCTAGTGGCGGAGTCCCAGCAGGCCGCGGCCGCGATGACGGGCCTCAGCGGGCACCTGGGCGTGCGGGCCGGCGGCCTTGACGGACTCGGGCAGGTGCGAGTACTTCTTCTCGAAGTTCTCCTCGAACATCACGGCCAGGTTGTGCGCTGCCTCGTCGTAGCGAGCGGTGCTCTGCCAGTACTGGCGCGGCACCAGAATGCCGTCGGGCACACCGTGGCACGTGGTGGGAATGTCGACGTTAAAGATATCGTCATGCACGAACTCGCTGTCCTCGATGGTACCGTCGAGGGCACGGGCCACCAGGGCGCGCGTGTAGGCAAGCTCGATGCGATGGCCCACGCCATAACCGCCGCCGATCCAGCCGGTGTTGACCAGATAGACGCGGGTGCGACCGTCGGCGATGCGCTCGCCGAGCATCTTGGCGTAGACCATGGGATCGAGCGGCATAAACGGCTCGCCGAACAGCGAAGAGAACGTGGGCGTGGGCTCGGTGACGCCGACCTCGGTGCCGGGAATCTTGGCGGTAAAGCCCGTCACAAAGTGGTACATGGCGGCGTCGGCCGTCAGGCGCGAGATGGGCGGCAGCACGCCAAAAGCGTCGCAGGTCAAAAACAGCACGACGCTCGGGGTAGTGCCCATGCCCTTGGTCCATGCGTTGGGGATGTGCTCCACCGGATAGGCCACGCGCGTATTGTGCGTGATCGAGACGTCATCGTAGTTAGGCTTGCGGCTCTCATCGAGCACCACGTTTTCGCAGATGGCGCCAAAGCGTACAGCGTTGAAGATCTCGGGCTCGTGGAACGCGTCCAGCCCCTCGCACTTGGCGTAGCAGCCGCCCTCGATGTTAAAGATGCCCATGTCGGACCAGCCATGCTCGTCGTCACCGATCAGCAGGCGCGTGGGGTTGGCCGAAAGCGTGGTCTTGCCCGTGCCCGAAAGGCCAAAGAACACGGCGGTCTCGTGCGTGACGGGATCCATGCTGGCCGAGCAATGCATGGGCAGTACGTCGTCCTCGACGGGCAGCAGGTAATTCATGACGCTGAAGATGGACTTTTTGATCTCGCCGGAGTAACCGGTGCCGGCAACCAGAATCACGCGCTCCTGGAAGTTGATGACCACGGCGGCGCTGGAGTTGAGGCCTTTGATGGCGGGATCGCACTGGTAGCCCGGCGCGGCGAGCACGCAGAAGTCCGGCTCGCCGGTGCGTGCGATTTCACGGGCAAGCGGGCGGGCGAGCATCTGCTTAATAAAGAGCGCCTGGCTGGCACGCTCACAGGCGACGAGCAGTCGGCGCGTGTGGTTGCGGTCGGCGCCCGCCATGCCGCGGGTAACGAACACATCGCGCTCGTTGAGGTAGTCGACGATACCAGCCTTGATGGTCTCGTAGCTCTCGGCAGAAAGCGGGCGGTTGACGGCGCCCCAGGCGATCTTGTCGTGGACATCGGGGGTGTCAACGATAAAGCGGTCGTTGGGCGAACGTCCGGTACGCTCCCCCGTCTCGATCACGAGTGCGCCGTTGGAGGCCATACGGCCCTCTTCGCGGCGAATCGCATGCTCGACGAGCTCGGCTGCCGGCAGGTCGACCAGCAAGCGGGGTTGGTTCTCGGCGGGATCTTCGACCAGCGTAATGCCAAAGTTGGATAGAACTTCTGCAGGGGTAACACCAGGCATGGGGCCTCCTTTAAAAACGCGACACGTGGACGCGGCGCGCACTTTACTCACGTAAAGCCCGTTGTACCCGATATGCAAAAACGTTTTTGC
>CAJMNP010000116.1 GCA_905214895.1 uncultured bacterium
TTGACGTATGCCGCGGCGGCGTCGAGTGCGCTGCCCTTGGCCGAGGCCTGCATGATGATCATGTTGGCGAGCGGCTCCAAGCCTGCCTCGCGGGCCTTCTGCGCGCGTGTCATGCGCTTTTTGCGGTAGGGCTTGTAGAGGTCCTCGACACGCTGGAGTTGCGTGGCCTCGCGAATCTGCTGCTCGAGTTCGGGCGTGAGTTTGCCCTGGGCGTCGATGAGCAGAATGACGTCGTCTTTACGCTGCTCAAGATTGCGCAGGTAGGACAGGCGCTCGTCGAGGGCGCGCAGGGCGACGTCGTCCATGCCGCCCGTGGCTTCCTTGCGGTAGCGCGAGATAAAGGGGATGGTGTTGCCCTCGTCGATGAGCTTGACGGCCGCCTCGATGTTGGCGGCCTTAAGGTTGAGCTCGCGGGCGAGCTGGGCGATAAGATCCATGGGACTCCTTGCGTTTAAGGTGCGTTTGCAGCACAGGGCTACCAAGGATACCACCCGTCCCAAAAGACTGTTTTGGGGCCGCGCCATGAAAACGGCCTATCTACTACGTTTGAACCGTATGAGTCGACCATGCCTGGTTTTTCCAAAAATCGGCAAGCCGTTTACCTGCGGTTTTTATTTCGCGAAATTCGGTATGGTTGAGGGCGATCGATTAAACGTAGTAGATAGGCGCATTTCGTGGCGAACGAATCAAGCCGAGGTGCAAAATAGCTCCCGCCCCAGAAAAATCGTCGGCAAGGTAGCAAAATGCCCCGCGGGCAGGAGGCTGGTCGCGGGGCAAAGAAGAGGGGCTTGTTTGTGGTGGACCGGGGGCTCGGCATGGGGTTTCTGCCGCGGTCTGCCCTAAGGCGTTACAGCTCGACGAGCTGGCCGGTCTCGGCGGCCTCTTTGATGGCGTTGAGAAGCGTGAGCGTCTTGACGTTATCGGCCGGCGTCACGACGGGCTCGACCTCGCGGCGGACGACCTTCACAAAGTGCTTGAGCTGCATCTTGTGCGGCAGCGCCGGGTCGACGGCCGGAATCTCCATCTGCAGCGGCTTGTGCCAGTTGGAGGCGCCGTCATAGGAGAATTGGTGCAGGCGGGGCAGCGACAGGGCGCCCTTGGTTCCGCCGATAAAGTAGGCGTCGGCATCGAAGGGGCGGTACTGCGGGTCCTCGCGAGCGGTTGCCTCCCAGTTCCAGGGGCTGGCGGTGGCGTCGGAGATGGTCATGCTCGCGAGTGCGCCATCGGCAAAGCGAACGTTGACCACGGCGGAGTCCTCGGTCTCAAAACCGCGGGCGGCGCTGGACTGCATGCCCTGGACGGCGACGGGCTCGCCCAGCAGGTAGCGGAGCAGGTCGACGTCGTGCACCAGGTTGACCAGGATCGGGCCGGCACCCTTTTTGCGGCGCCACTCGACATCGAAGTACTCGTCGTTCTTATAGATCATGTAGTGGAAGCTCGACACGGTGAGCTTGCCCAGCTCGCCGGACTCGATGATCTCCTTGGCCTTGTTGACGAAGGGGTTGTGGCGACGGTGCTGGCCCACGAGCACGGGCACGCCGGCGGTCTCGGCCTCGGCGGCAAAGGCCTGGGCATCTTCCAGGTCGTTGGAGATCGGCTTTTCGACCAGCGGCACGATGTTGCGCTTCACAGCCTCGCGGGCAACGCCCAGGTGCAGGTCGTTGGGGGTGGCGATAATGACGGCCTCGGGCTTGACCTCGTCCATCATCTGGGCGGGATCGGTGTAAAACGGCACGCCGGCGGCCTCGGCCGTGGCGCGGGCGCCCTCAAAGGCGTCGGCGATGGCGACGAGCTCGGCCTCGGGCTCCTCGGTGACAAAGCGGATGTGGTTGCGGCCCATGGCGCCGGCGCCGATAACGGCAATGCGGACGGGGTTGAGCTCAGACATTTTCGACTCCTTAATACTGGTGGCGGTGGAATGCGACAAAGGGGCTGTCCCTTTGTCGCATCGGTACAACTAAGCGGACTTCTTCTTGCTGTCGGAGACCATCATGTAGACGGTGAGTACGACGGCGATGGCGGCGATCACAATGGCGCCGTAGAAGGACTGCTGGTAGGCGGCGCTGCCGGCCTCGGCGTGATACAGCACGGCGGTGATGGGCTGGCTGATCCAGGTGGAAGCGGCGTAGCCCAAGAACATGATGCCGTAGTTGACGCCGATGTTGCTGGTGCCAAAGGCGCCACCGGTGAGCGGCGGGTAGATGACGAGCAGAGCGCCAAAGCTAAAGCCGAGCAGAGCGAGCGCCACAAAGAACATGCTCTGCGTAAAGCTCATCGACATGATGACGAGTGCGACGATAGTGACGACAAGGCTGATGAGCAGCGACTTATAGGCGCCGAGCTTGTCGATGATCTGGCCAAAGGACAGGCGGCCAACCAAGTTGGCGCAGGTGTTGACGGAGACCACCACACCGCCGAGGGCGACGGCCGCGGCGCTCGTGGGGTCGGCGAAGAGCTGGACGGCGGCGATGGAGGCAACCTTGCCCACGAGCAGGGTGCCCGCGGTGGCGGCAAAGGCGAAGGTGACGATGAGGACCCAGAAGCGCGGGGTCTTGACCATCTCGCCCGGGGTGAGGTCACCGAAGGTGCCGGCATGCGCGCCGCCCTTGGGGGCCTCGAAGCCCTCGGGCAGCCAGCCGCCCTCGGGGGCCTTCAGGAACAGGGCGGAGGCGGCGATCGTCACAAAGAAGATGACGCCGAGCGCCTTGAGGGCGCCAAAGATGCCCAGGCTCGGGATGAGTAGCGAGGCGAGCACCGGGGACAGCACGGCGGGGCCGGCGGTCGAAGCGGCCAGGGTGATGCCGGAGGCGAGACCCTTCTTGTCGATGAACCACTTTTGGCCGGTGGTGAGCGCGGGGTTGTAGCCCAGGCCGTTGCCGATGGCAGCGACGAGCGAGAACCACAGGTAGAACTGCCACGGCTCGGTGACGGTGCCGGACATGAACCAGCCCACGCCGTAGCACACGGCGGCGGCGATCACGACGTTGCGCGGGCCGATCTTATCGGAAATGCGGCCGGCGAAGATGCCCGTTACGGCCATGATGGTCTGAAAGACCGGGAAAGCCCAGGTGAGAGCGCTGGACCACTCGGGGTAGACGGCGAGCAGGTTCTTGCTCACGACGGAATACAGCGCGATGGAGCTGATGAAGAACATGGTGACGCACGCGGCGGAAAGCACGACGGCGCGACCCTTGTTGGAGTTGGTGGAAGCCATTGGACTCTTTCTAATCGATGCGGGGGAGGAGCGGGCGTATCCGCGGGCCTCCCTGTCAGGTTGGTTTACTGGTCAGTCGGCTTGGCGACGCCGGACTCATCGGACCAAAGCTCGACACCCTTGTTCTTAAGGTAGTTGTCGGCATAGGCGCGACGGCCGCCGGGCTTGGCGGTGAGGTCGCCCATCATGTTGGAGAAGCCGCCGTCGACCTTGATGGCGTCGCCGGTGGTAAAGTCCGAGCGCTTGGACGCCAGGAACATGACAGCGTTGGCGATATCGCTGACCTCGCCGATGCGGCGCGTGGCGATAAGGCGGCTGCGGCTCTTCTCGACCTCGGGGTCGGCGTAAAAGCTCGCTGACATGGGGGTCTTAACAAAGCAGGGCTCGACGCAGTTGGAGCGCACGCCGTAGGGGCCCCACTCAGCAGCGAGCATCTTGGACATCATGTTGACGCCCGCCTTGGTGGAGCTGTACACGCCCGAGAACGTCTCGGGGGAGTGGCTGGCGACGGTGGAGATATGAACCAGGCGACCCTGGCCGGCCTTGATCATCTCGCGACCAAAGCGCTGCGAGGTGATGAAGTAGCCGGTGAGGTTGACGTTGATGACCTCGTTCCAGTCG
>CAJMNP010000117.1 GCA_905214895.1 uncultured bacterium
CCATCCCCGACGAGATGATCGGCAAGTACTATCGTCTGGCCAGCTCGCTCACCCCTGCCGAGGTCGACAAGATCGACGCCGCCCTGGCCGATGGCTCCGCCGATCCCTATGAGCTCAAGCGCGCTCTGGGTCGCGACCTGTGCGACACCTACCACGGTGCCGGTGCCGGCGACGAGGCTCAGGCCGAGTTCGACCGCGTGTTCAAGGAGGGCCAGCTCGCCGACTTCCCCGAGAAGCACGTTGAGCTGACTGTTAACGACGAGGGCCAGATCTACCTCGCCGGCCTGCTCAAGGACTTGGGTCTTTCGGCGAGCGCCGGCCAGGCTCGTCGCGATATCGACGGCGGCGGCGTCAAAATCAACGGCAAGGCCGTGGCTCCCAAGAGCTATAACATCGATCCCAACGTTCTCAAGCTGGGCGACACCCTCTCCGTAGGCAAGCGCAAGGGCTTCAAGTTGATTTAGTTACGCGGTTTTACCAAACCGCGTAACCGGTTGACGCTGCAAACCCGCCAGAGTGGCAATCTGCCTTTCAACTTCGGCGGCATGACCAGAAGGTCAATGCCGCCTCGTTTCAAGGCACCTTGCTCGCTCTGGCGGGTTTTCGCTGCCGTTGCCAAAACAGCGGCGTTGCCGTTGTTGTAGTCGTTGGGGACGTTCTTGAATGACTAGTCGTTTAAGAACGTCCCCAACGACTACTTTTGGACGCTTACCGTTAAGCGGAGGGGGTGTATTCCTGATCCTCCGTTTGGGCATACAATGGCTGTTGGCTTGCTGCGGTGAAGGTCTGTCCGCTCCGCAGCTGTTTTCTACGGTTAAAGGAGTATGTATGTCCGTTGAGGTCATGAGGTCTGTGATCGATGCAGCCGAGGGTCGCGTGCCCGTCGACACGCTGTTTACCAATGCGCAGATCGTCGACGTGTATGGCCAGCGTGTAGCGCCCGGTAGCGTTGCCGTCAAGGACGGTGTGATCGTCGGCGTGCTCTACGATGGTCGCGACGATGCCGCTGGCACCTACGAGGCAACTGAGGTCATCGACTGCCAGGGTCGCTATCTCGCTCCCGGTTTTATTGACGGGCATCTGCATATCGAGTCTTCGAACATCCGTCCCGCCGAGTATGCGCGCATGGCGGCGACGCGCGGTACTACCACCGCCATTGCCGACAGCCACGAGATTGCCAACGTTTCCGGCCTGGACGGCCTGCGCTTTATGATCGAGGACGGCCGCCGCGCACCCATCTCCATCAAGTACATGATGCCTTCGTGCGTGCCCGCGCTGCCCGACGAGCAGGCCGGTGCCGTTATTTCGGCTGCCGATATGCAGGCGTTTTTTGCCGAGCATCCAGGCGACGTTTTTGGCCTGGGCGAAATGATGAACCTGCCGGGCGTCTTTATGGCCGACCCCGAGACCTGCGCTCGCATCGATGCTGCCAACCAGACGCCGTCCAAGCAGGTTGACGGCCACGCGCCGCTCGTTGCCGGTAAGGACCTCAACGCCTATGCCGCAGCGGGCATTATCGCCGACCACGAGTCGACGATTCCCGAGGAGGCGCTCGACAAGCTGTCCCGCGGCATGTATGTGATGCTGCGTGAGGGCACGTGCAGCCACGACCTGGCCAATTTGTCCCCGATGCTGCTGGAGAATCCCGCGCGCGCCCGCCGCTGCTGCTTTGCGACTGACGACCGCGCCCCTTCCGATGCGCTTGCAACCGGCATGATCGACAATGCCTGCCGCGTGGCGATTGAGGCCGGTATCGACCCGGTGGTCGCCATCTCCATGGCGTCCCTCTCCACGGCCGAGGCGTTTGGCCTGGATCACGGCTGCCGCGACCCGCACGAGCTCCGCGGTGCGATTGCCCCGGGCAAGCGTGCCGACCTGCTGGTGCTCAATGACCTGACGTTTGCCACGGCTCCGCATCGCGTATATGCCGCCGGTGCCCTTGTGGCGCAGGACGGCACCTTTGTGGGCGAGATCGCACCCGAGATGGCCGAGGTTGCGGCCCTTGCCGATGAGCTGCGCGCCTCCGTTAAGCTGCCGAATCTTTCGCTCGACGTATTCGACTATGCCTTTAAGCCGGGCGAGGCCGTGATCGACGTGGTGCCGGGCAAGGCCATCACGGGCATGGTTCGTCCCGAGACTGACGAGGACTTGCGCCGCATTATGCTGATCGAGCGCCATGGCCGCGGCGTGTCGCTGCAGACCGAGGGTGCCGATGGCGACGGTCCCGCCGGCATGGGGCTCGTCGGCAAGCACATCGGTCGCGGCTGGGTGCGCGGTTTCACCATCACCGGTGGTGCCATTGCCTCGACGATCGGACACGACTCGCACAACGTGTGCGTGGTGGGCGACAACGCCGCCGATATGATGGCTGCTGTCGAGGCCGTGGGCCAGGGCGGTCACGTGCTGGTGCGCAACGGCGAGGTCGTGGCGCGCATTCCGCTGGCGCTCGGTGGCCTGATGAGCGAAGGCACGGCCGAGGACGTTGCCGCGCAGCACGACGACTTTATGGTTAAGGCACGCGCCATGGGTATTGAGCCGCCGCTCGACCCCATCATGGGCATCATCTTCCTGCCCCTGCCAGTCATCCCGACGCTCCGCATTCGCCCCGAGGGCATGTTCGACGTCACGACCTTCACCTACGCCGACTAGTTATCGGGGATGTTCTTCAACGATTAGTCGTCGGGGACACTCTTTGACGTGTCGCCTGACGCCGCGACCATGAGGCCTCTGGCATGTGTGAGCTATTTGCTAGGTCCTTGTAACGTTTGCGCCCGCGGAGTCTTATCTGAGCTCCCTTTGGGTACGTTGGAATCGGATATACGTCCGATTCCATCAAGCCCGAAGGGAGCTTTTCTATGTTTAAACTGATTGCATCCGATATGGACGGCACGCTGCTTGACGAAAACGGCCAGGTGCCTCCCGAGACCTACGAACTGATTCTGGCGCTACACGAGCATGGCGTGCATTTCGCCGCATCGTCAGGTCGTCGCTACGATCGCCTGTGCGAGTTCTTTGCGCCCGTTCGCGACAAGATGGACTTTGTCGCCGCCAACGGCGCCCAGGTCTACGCCGACGGCAAGATGGTAGACCGTGAGGTGTATTCACACCTGGCGATTCGAAGGCTCGCCCAGGCTGTCGCGACGTTTCCCAATCTGCATCTTGCGCTCTTTGACCGAACCAAATCCTTCTTGCTCGATGACGAGTGCAAGTTCGTACGCGAGGTCGATAAGGACCTTCCCAATGCCGAGCGCATTTGGGAACTGCCCGATCCCAGCGTAAATATCATCAAGGCGAGTATCTTTTGCGATGACTGTGCCGTTATGGACAGTGCCTACGTACTGCAGCGCGAGCTTGGCCAGCTCTTTACCTTTGCGCCTTCGGGCAACGCGTGGATCGATGCCATGCAGCCCGGCGTGTCGAAGGCCTCGGGTATCGCACAGCTTGCGGAGCATTACGGCATTGGACGCGACGAGGTCATGGCGTTTGGCGACTCTATGAACGACTACGAAATTATTCGTTTTGTCGGCACGGGCTGCGCGATGGAAAATGCGCGCCCCGCGCTCAAAGCGGTGGCCGATCGCGTGGTGGGTCGTAACCGCGACCACGCTGTCCAGCAGGAACTCCGCCGTGTTCTGGAGAGCCTCGCCTAATCCGGCAGTTGGGGACGTTCCTTTTCTGCCGGCAGTGGGGGACAGTCCTTGCAGTTTTTTCGCGAAGAGTGTCCCCAATGACTAGTCGTTTAAGAGCGTCCCCAACGACTAGGCGAGGGCGGTCATGATGGTGCGGGCGACGCCGTCGTGGTCGTTGTCGTATTCGGTGATGGCGTCG
>CAJMNP010000118.1 GCA_905214895.1 uncultured bacterium
CCCTGGCAATCGATGATTTGGCCCGTGCCGCCGGCACGCAGGCCGTGGAGGAGTAGACCATGAATCCCATTACCATGAAGCTCGTCGTCGATGATCTGATTCTGCAGGCTCTGCGCGAGGACATTACCTTTGAGGACGTGAGCACGGCGAGCGTGTGCCCCACGGCGCGTCCCGCCACGGTGGAACTCATCGCTAAGGCCGACGGCATTATCGCCGGCCTGGACGTGTTCGCCCGCACCTTTGAGCTGCTGGATCCGCAGAGCTCGGTGCTCTTTGATGTTGCCGACGGTGACGAGGTGCACGCCGGCGACCACGTGGGCCAGGTGCGCGGCGACGCGCGCGTGCTGCTTTCGGGCGAGCGCGTGGCGCTCAACTACCTGCAGCGCATGAGCGGTATCGCCACCTACACACACAGCATGGCGGCGGCGCTCGAGGGTACCAAGACCGTGCTTGTCGACACGCGCAAGACCACACCGGGCATGCGCGTCTTCGAGAAGGCCGCAGTCGAGATCGGCGGCGGCAGCAACCACCGCTACAACCTGTCGACGGCCGTCATGCTCAAGGACAACCACATCGACGCCGCCGGTGGCGTGGCACGCGCGATCGAGATGGCGCGCGCCCATGCGTCGTTTACCACGACGGTCGAGATTGAGTGCGAGGACCTGGATATGGTGCGCGAGGCCGTGGAGGCCGGTGCCGACATCATCATGCTCGACAACATGACCCACGACGACATGGCTGCCGCGATTGAGCTTATCGCCGGTCGCGCCAAGACCGAGTGCTCGGGCAACGTGGACGCCAACAATATCCGCGCGCTCGCCGACTTGGGTGTTGACTTTATCAGCTCGGGGGCGTTGACGCACTCTGCGCCGATTCTCGACCTCTCGCTCAAGCACCTGCGTCTGCTGGACGGTAAATAATGGACGCCCGCGAGCGTCGCCGTGCCATCATGGCCGTGCTCGAGGGAGCCAAAGATCCTGTCTCGGGCAGTGCGCTCGCCCACGAGGTGGGTGTGAGCCGTCAGGTCGTGGTGCAGGACATCGCCCTGCTGCGCGCCGACGGGCACGATATCGTCGCCACCAATCGCGGCTATGTGCTACAGGAGGCGGAGAGCAGCCCGGCTGTGCCCACGCGTCTGGTCAAGGTGCGCCACAGCGTGGAGCAGGCGGGCGATGAGCTCACGAGCATCGTCGACGCGGGCGGCGCCGTGCTCAACGTGATCGTCAACCATCGCGTGTACGGCAAGATCACGGCCGATCTGGATATCCGTAACCGCCGCGATATCGAGCGCTATCTGCATGACATTGCCAGTGGCAAGAGCTTTCCGCTGCTGACGGTAACCAGCGGCTATCACTTCCACCGCATTGCGGCAGAAGACGAGCAAACCCTCGACGAGATCGAGGCCATGCTCAAGGAGAAAGGCTACCTAGCAGACCTGATGCCTTACGAGGACGATCTCTCTTAGCCCGATACTGTCTTTATAAGTTGCGGTGAAATAGTTCCTAAAATCGGCACCTAAGCAATGAATCGGGAACTATTCCACCGCAACTGCCAAGGTAGCCCCGTCCCCAATTAGCTGCCTATACAAACAAAAGGAGGCCTCCGCGGCGATGCGGAGGCCTCCTTTTTGTGCACGGTGTACTTGTGAGTGTGCAAGTGGGGGAGTTGTTACTCCTCGACGATCTCGGTGATCGCGCCGGCGGGGCAAGCGTCCTGGCAAGCGCCACAGGCGACGCAGGAATCCTCGTCAGCGACGGTAGCGACGTCCTGGAGCTCCAGAACGCCAGCGGGGCAGGAGTCGACGCAAACGCCACAAGCGATGCACTCGTCGGCATCAATTACGGGATGAGCCATGGTAGTTTCCTCTCTGTTGACCGACGCTACAGGCGATGCGCGTCGGTTTGATTCGGGCAAAAACATACCACGGGAGCGACCGTTTGCAATACCCTCTGGCCGGCATCTTCATACCGTTCGCCGAGTATGCCGCGGCTTACTAAAAAATATGCAGGTGAGGCCGTTGAGCTGCGCAAATGTTAGCTATAGGTGACTTGAAATATAGGGCGATTGAGCGTGCTTGCGGAAACCGCATCCCGTAATTCACGTCCAAAACGGGGCACAGTTTCCGGTTGGACCGCCCAGCGGAAGCTGCGTCCCGGAATCAGCTCTCAAAACGGGTCGCAGTTTCCGGTTGGGCCCGCTAGCGGAAGCTGCGACCCGGAATCCACGCTCAAACCGGGACGAGCTTTCCGCAAGGCGGCCCCAGACACCCCCGGACGCAAGCCTCAGTCAACTCTACATAGATCTCAATAGATCTGCCGAGAACTCCAACAACGCGTCTACCTGCACATTCAAGAACCTAAACTCTCAGCAACAAGAAATCTTATATGAATTGACTTAGATTTTGTATATTCCGGCCCATAAGGGGATACACTACATCCTGAAAGACAAGCCGAAGCGCCGCGCGACAGACCGTCGAGGCGGCGCGAACGCAAAAGAGAGAGGGAATTACTAATGAGTAAGATTCTTGGTATCGACCTTGGTACTACTAACTCCGCTATGGCCGTCCTCGAGGGCGGTTCTCCGACCATTATCGTGAACGCCGAGGGCGACCGCACCACCCCGTCCGTCGTGGGCTTCCGTGCCGACGGCGACCGCGTCGTGGGTAAGGCCGCTAAGAACCAGGCTGTCACCAACCCCAAGAACACCGTGTTCTCCATCAAGCGCTTCATGGGCCGCAAGTACTCCGAGTGCACCTCCGAGATCAAGACCGTGCCGTATGAGGTCAAGGAGGGCCAGGGTGGCCGTGCCGTCGTCGACATCGAGGGCAAGGATTACACCGCCGAGCAGGTGAGCGCCATGACGCTCGCAAAGATGAAGGCCGACGCCGAGAAGTATCTGGGCGAGACCGTCACCGACGCCGTCATCACCGTCCCGGCCTACTTCAACGACGCCCAGCGTCAGGCCACCAAGGATGCCGGTAAGATCGCCGGCCTCAACGTCAAGCGTATCGTCAACGAGCCGACCGCTGCTGCCCTGGCCTATGGCCTGGACAAGCAGGGCACCGACCAGCGCATCCTGGTCTTCGACCTGGGTGGCGGCACCTTCGACGTCTCCATCCTCGACCTCGCCGACGGCGTGTTTGAGGTTCTGTCCACCTCGGGCGACAACCACCTGGGCGGCGACGACTGGGATCAGCGCGTCATCGACTGGATGGCCGATAAGTTCCAGCAGGAGAACGGTGTCGACCTGCGTCAGGACCCCATGGCCCTGCAGCGTCTGAAGGAGGCTGCCGAGAACGCCAAGAAGGAGCTCTCCGCGGCGCAGCAGTCCACCATTAACCTGCCGTTCATCACCATGAACCAGTCCGGCCCGCTGCACCTCAACTACACGCTGACCCGCGCCGAGTTCGAGAAGATCACCCGCGACCTGCTCGAGCGCTGCAAGCAGCCTGTCACCAACGCCCTGCGCGACGCTAAGCTCAAGCTCTCCGATCTGACCGAGGTCATCCTCGTCGGCGGCTCCACCCGTATGCCCGCTGTCCAGGATCTGGTCAAGACCATGACCGGCAAGCAGCCCAACATGTCCGTGAACCCCGACGAGGTCGTTGCCGACGGCGCTGCCGTCCAGGGCGGCGTGCTCACCGGCGACGTCGAGGGCATCCTGCTGCTCGACGTTACCCCGCTGTCGCTGGGCGTCGAGACCATGGGCGGCATCATGACCAAGATGATCGACCGCAACACCACGATCCCGACCTCCAAGACCGAGGTCTACTCCACCGCTGCCGACAACCAGACCAGCGTCGAGATCAACGT
>CAJMNP010000119.1 GCA_905214895.1 uncultured bacterium
GCGCCGGCTGCGTCATCAACACTGCGGTGCAGGTGACGTCCATGCCGCCGCGCATCTCGATTGCCGTGAACAAGGACAACGTCACCTCGGGTGTCATCGCATCGGCCAAAGCGTTCGCGCTGACCGTGATCGATCAGACGGCCGATATGCTCTATATCGGTAACTTTGGGTTCCGCACCAGCAGCGATTATGACAAGTTTGCCAAGTACGAGACCCGCGAGACCGCACTGGGCATGCCCTATGTGCCCGAGCACGCGGCGGCCCTGTTTAGCTGCCGTCTGATCGACACCGTGGACGTGGGTACGCATCTGCTGTTTATCGGCGAGGTCGAGGATGCCGAGCGCCTAAGCGACGAGACGCCGCTCACCTACGATTACTACCATAAGGTTCTGAAGGGTAAGACACCTCCGAAGGCGTCCTCGTATCAAGGCTAGAAATGTTTTAAAAACACTTGCATTATATTATTGAGAACATATACTAATAAGCAAGTACACCAGCAGTCACGTTCGAGAGGAGAACATCATGGCTGAGGAAAAGAAGACGTATAAGTTTGTGTGCGTCGTTTGCGGTTACGAGGTTGAGGTCGATACGCCCGAGCTGCCCGAGGATTATGTGTGCCCGGTCTGCGGCGTCGGTCCCGATCAGTTTGAGCTCGTCGAGGAGTAGCTCGCAGGCACACGGCAAACAGCCGAACATAGCTCTGTCCAAGGGTCCCGATCGGATATTCCGGCCGGGGCCCTTTTCTTCCGTCCCTAAGGGATCACGGCTGCTGTTAGCCGATCCTGTCTGTCGTGAGTCCGGCCGACCGTTTGTCTCAATCTGTAACATGCGGCGGCTCAAAACGGGTCTACTTGTTACAGATCGAGACAAAAGGTTGGGGCTGAAGAAATATCTCGATCTGTAACATCTGGGCGCGGAAATTGGGTCCACTTGTTACAGATCAAGACAAACCAAAACCGTCCGGCAGAAGATCTCAATCTGTAACATCTAGCAGTGAAAACGGGGTCTACGTGTTACAGATTGAGACAAACGGAGCTGTCCCTCGGAAAGATCTCAATCTGTAACACCTAGACATCAAAAGCGGGTCTAGATGTTACAGATCGAGACGTTTGCCTGGGTGGGTGCCCCGTCCCATTACATCCCTGTCAACAACACGACATCGAGAATCGTCACAACGACACCGATCCCTACGAGCAGCGCGTTGAGCGGGCGCGAGTTGGCGTGTTTGCCCATGACACGGCGTGAGCTGGTGAGTCGTATGAGCACAAAGACCGTAATCGGCAGCTGAAGCGACAGCAGCGCTTGGCTCCAAATGAGACCTTCAAAAGGATTTGGGACGACCAGGCACGCCGCCACAGCGCCGACGAAACAGGCCGCTACCCCGATCGAGGAATGTCGGTCGTGGATGTCGTATTCCTCGTCGAACATGCCCGCGGTGATGGTGCCCGCCGCCATGCCCGCCGTCACACTACTCGAGAGGCCCGCAAATAGCAGCGCCACGGCAAAGATGGTCGAGCTTGCCGGGCCCAGAATGGGGGAGAGCGTGGCCGCTGCGACGGCGAGGTCGTCTACGACAATGCCGTGCGCAAAGAAGGTCGTTGCGGCCAGGATGACCATGGCCGAGTTGATTGCCCAGCCCACGCCCATCGAAAAGAGCGTGTCGAAGAGCTCGTAGCGCAGACGCTCTTCGATAACCTGCTCGCCTTGGCCTTCGAAGTGCATGGATTGGATGACCTCGGAGTGCAGGAAGAGGTTGTGGGGCATAACGACCGCACCCAGGACACTCACGATAATCGCGGCAGAGCCAGTGGGCATACTGGGTGTGATCCAGCTTGCGGCGGCCTGCGGCCAGTTGACCTTGACTAGTGCAAGCTCGGCCAAAAACGAGAGTCCTACCACGCCTACGAAGGCGATGATCCAGCGTTCGGCACGCTTGTAGGAGTTGGTCATGAGCATCGCCATCGATACTGCCGCCACGATGACGCAGCCCGCGCGCACGGGCAGCCCAAAGAGCATTTGAAGGGCAATCGCGCCGCCCAGGACCTCGGCCATGGCGGTGGCGATGGTCGCGAGATAGGCGCTGCCGAGCACCGCGCGTCCCACGTTGCGGGGGAGAAAGCGGGTCGTGGCCTCGGCAAGACAGGCGCCCGTGGCGATACCCAGGTGTGCCGCGTTGTGCTGCAGCACAATGAGCATAATCGTGGACAGCGTGACGATCCACAGCAGCGCGTAGCCAAACTGCGAACCCGCGGCCATGTTGGAGGCCCAGTTGCCCGGGTCGATAAAGCCGACGGTCACGAGCAACCCGGGGCCGATGTGCCGCGCAATGTCTAGGCCTCCGTGACCGCCGGTGCGTCGGGAGCCAAAGTGTTGTTTGAGATGGTTGAGCATGGCTGGTTCCTACGTTGGGGTGGCGTGGCGCTGCACTTGGGTTGCGCGGCGTCACGCTCTGGGTTTAGGTTTGGGCTACTTGTGCGCTTTGCCCTGATTGGCCACGGCGTCGATCTTGGCGGCGATGGTTGCCGGGTCGCCGATGTAGCGCTTGTCGAGGACGTTGAAATCGGTGTCGAAGGTGTAGACGAGCGGCACGCCGGTGGGGATGTTGACCTTGAGGATCTCCTCGGGCGTGAGGTGCTCGAGCTTCATGACGAGTGAGCGCAGGGAGTTGCCGTGTGCAGCGATGAGTACGCGCTTGCCGGCGAGCATCTGGGGGCGAATCTCGTCTTCGAAATAGGGCCAGGCGCGGGCGATCGTGTCCTTGAGGCACTCGGTATAGGGCAGTTGATCGGGCGCGACGTCGCGGTATTGCTCCTGGGTGTGGGGGTCGCGACTGTCGCCCGGCTCGAGCGCCGGCGGGCAGACATCGAAGGAACGGCGCCAGATGAGCACCTGCTCGTCGCCGTGCTCTGCCGCGGCATCGGCCTTGTTGAGACCCTGCAACGCTCCGTAGTGGCGCTCGTTGAGCTTCCAGGATTTGATGACGGGCAGCCACTCGCGATCCATTTGGCCGAGTACGATGTCGAGGGTGTGAATTGCGCGCTTGAGACGCGAGGTGTAGCAGACGTCGAAGTCGAAGCCCGCTTCTTTGAGGGCTCGACCGCCTGCTGCGGCTTCTTCGCGGCCCGTGTCGGTGAGTTCTACGTCGGTCCAGCCGGTGAACAGGTTGAGTTTGTTCCACTCGGATTCTCCGTGACGGATAAGGACAAGTTGCATTGTCTGTCGGTCTGCTCGGTGCGCCATAGGGGCCTCCTTGATCTGGCACGGTGTGCGTGCCGTTTGCTTGACGCCGCAAAGGATACCCGTTTTAAGCTTAAAAGTTAACCAAGACTAACAAAATTGTTGTATTTGAATAGGATGGTGAAAGGGGGCTGCCGAAATGTCTCGATCGGGGGTGCGGACGATTTCTTGGACCGCGCCTAGGCGTATCCAAGCTTCCTGCGGTACTCCATCGGGCTCAGCCACTCGAGGGACTTCTTGATGCGCCCGTCCCGATAGTACACGAGGTAGGCCTCGAGCCTCCCCATGAACTCCTCGGCCGTCACGCCCTCCCAGTCCCTGTAGCGGAAGAACTCGTTCTTGAGGCGCCCGAAGAAGCCCTCGCAGGCCGAGTTGTCCGGGCTGCAGCCCTTCGCGGACATGCTCCTGACCAGGCCGTTCTCCTCGCAGATCCCGATCCACTCCGGCCAGCGGTAGTGGCCGCCCCGGTCCGAGTGGATCGTCGTGCGCGTGCCCGCCGGCCTCGCCGCGCAGGCCTTTGTTAGCGCTAATCTAAAATTGACCACTTTCGCAAACGCATCTCGCCGAATGCGC
>CAJMNP010000120.1 GCA_905214895.1 uncultured bacterium
CACCTACACCGCAATGGGGATGTTCTTGACCTGCGGGCCGTGCTCATAACCCTCGACGATCAGGTCGTCGGTCGTAAACGCATAGAAATCATGCACATCGGGGTTGAGCGCTACCTTGGGCGCGGCAAACTGCGGACGCTCGATAAGCTCGCGGACAATATCGACATGACGGTCGTAAATGTGGGCATCGGCAATCACATGCAGCAGCTCGCCAGCGACCATATCGACCGACTGCGCAACCATCATCAGCAAAATGGCGTACTGGCACACATTCCAGTTGTTCGCAGCCAAAATGTCCTGGCTACGCTGGTTGAGAATCATGTTGAGCGTCGGTTTGTCATCCTGCGGGCGCTGCGTCACGTTATACGTCACGCTGTAGGCGCACGGATACAGGTGCATCTCGGACAGGTCGCTAAACACGTAGGTATTCGTCATAATGCGGCGGCTGTACGGAGTGTTCTTAAGGTCGTACAGCACGCGATCCATCTGGTCAAAGTCGCCCTCGGCATAATGGCTCTTCTGCCCAATCTGATACCCGTAGGCCTTGCCGATGGAGCCGGTCTCGTCGGCCCACTCATCCCAAATATGGCTGTTGAGATCATGCACGTTATTGGACTTCTTTTGATAGATCCATAGGATCTCATCCATGGCAGATTTGAGGGCCGTACGACGCAGGGTAAGCGCCGGAAACTCCTCACGCAGGTCATAGCGTGCCGTGACACCAAAGTTTTTAATGGTATAGGCAGGGGTGCCATCCTCCCACACCGGGCGGACCTTTTGGCCCTCGGTCGTGGTGCCATGGTCCAGAATATCGCGGCACATGGTTACAAACTGTTGATCAGCCTTGCTCATTGACCCTCCTGTCAGTTGCCTATAGGCTATTTTTTATTCTAGCCCAGGCGCGCGAGTGTCGGATTGGACACTTGGGCCGGCACACGCAATGCACGGCAGCACAGCACCGTCTGCGTCAACGCAACACCTTTGCTTTTCTGACATATGCCAAAAATGCCTTGCTCTGCGGCGCATGCGCGTTATCCTATTGTTGACATATGTCAGATAAGGAGGGCGCATGGCAGGAAGACGCGAGAAACTGCGCCGCGTCGGGATCATCCCCGAATACCGCGGCTTTACCCCTGACGGCCTTGCCAGCGGAGACGCCATCGATATGACGGTCGACGAGCTCGAGGTGCTGCGCCTGTGCGACCTGGAAGGCCTCAATCAGGAGGCCGTCGCCCAGCACATGGGCATTGCCCGTGCCACGGTGGCGGCTATTTGCAGCCGAGCGCATCGCAAGGTGGCAAACGCGTTGGTCAATGGTCGGGCGCTCATCATCGAAGGCGGTAATATCGCGTACTCCCCCATCACCACAACGACGGCCGTATGGCCAGCAAAGGAGATCGGCACCATGAGGGTGGCAACCACGTACGACAACGGCAACATCTTTATGCACTTTGGCCGCAGCGAGCAGTTCAAGATCTACGACATTCAGGACGGCAAGGTACTCAACGAGCAGGTCGTGGGCACCGGCGGCACCGGCCACGGTGCCCTTGCGGGCCTGCTCGCCAACGGCGGCGTGGACACGCTCATCTGCGGCGGCATCGGCGGTGGCGCTATCAACGCGCTTGCCCAAGCCGGCATCACGGTATACGCAGGTGCCCAAGGCAGCTGCGACGCTTGCGTCAAGGCCCTTATCGCCGGCACGCTCGCACAGAACGGCGAGGCCACGTGCGGTTGCCACGGCCACGACCACGAGCACACCCACGAGCATGGCGATTCCTGCGGCTGCCACGGCCACCACGAGCACGAGGGTCACGAGGGTTGCAGCTGCCACTAACGGCACGACGCACGACCTCGGGGCGCGACCCTGAACGCAACCCAACAATCAAAGCCAACAACAAAGGCCACCCGGTAGCTTCCGAGTGGCCTTTGCCATATCAAGCTGGAATTACAGCTCTATTTGTTATTACGCATCTGCGCTTCCATCTGGCGCAGCAGCTCCATATCGGACTTGGGACCGCCCGTACCCAGGCCGCCCATGCCGCCCAGACCCATAGCGTCCAGGCCAGGGATATTGGGCATGCGTATCTTCTTGCCCTTCTTTCCCTTTTTGCCCTTTTTGCCGCCGGCCTGTGCCTGATTGGCCATCGTGCGCATGCGGCCCATCATCTTATTCATCTCGCCCCACTGCTTCATAAGGTTGTTGACCTCGGTGGGGGTTACGCCGGCTCCCTTGGCAATGCGGGCGCGGCGCTGGCCGTTGATGATGGAGGGACGCAGGCGCTCCTCCTTGGTCATCGACATGATGATGGCCTCGTTCTTATCGAAGATGCCCTCGTCCAGGTTGCCGCCCATCTGGTTGAGCGCGCGCTGGCCGCCAGGAAGCATACCCAGAATGCCCTTCATGCCGCCCATCTTCTTGACGGCCTTCATCTGGTCGAGCATGTCATTCATGGTAAAGCCCTCGCGCAGCATACGCTCGGCAGCCTCGAGCTGCTCGGCATCGGCTGCCTCCTGGGCCTTCTCGATGATGCCGACGACATCGCCCATGCCCAGAATGCGCTTGGCCATGCGATCGGGATAGAACGGCTCAAGCGAATCGGGTTTCTCGCCCATGCTCACAAACTTGATGGGCTTGCCGGTCACCTGACGCACCGAAAGTGCGCCACCGCCACGGGCATCACCGTCGAGCTTGGAGATAATCACGCCGTCAAAGTCGGTGCGATCGGCGAAGGTCGAGACGACGTTGACGATATCCTGGCCGGTCATGGCATCGACGACCATCAGCACCTGGTCGGGCTTGACGGCCTTCTTGATGTCGACGGCCTCCTGCATCATCTGCTCGTCGATCTGCAGACGACCGGCGGTGTCGACGATGACTACGTCACGCAGGTGGTCGACGGCCTCCTGGATGGCGCCCTTTGCGATGTCGATCGGGTGCGCTCCGTCACCGCGGAAGACCGGCACGCCGATCTCGCCACCGAGCGTGGCCAGCTGGTCGGCAGCGGCGGGACGGTAGACGTCGCACGCGGCGAGCAGCGGCGAGCGGCCCTGCTTCTTGAGCAGGTAGGCCAGCTTTACGGCAGCCGTGGTCTTACCGGAGCCCTGCAGGCCCACGAGCATGATGACATTGGGAATGCGGTTGCTAAAGACGAGTTTGCTCTCGGTTGAGCCGAGCATCTCGGTGAGCTCGTCGAGCACGATCTTGACGACGTTTTGCGCCGGCGACAGCGACTCCATGACCTCGGCGGTCATGCAGCGCTCCTTGGTCTTGGCAACGAACTCCTTGACGACCTTAAAGTTAACGTCGGCCTCGAGCAGCGCCATGCGAATGTCGCGCATGGCCGAAGTAATATCGGCCTCGGTCAGCTTACCCTTGCCGCGCAGGCGGTCAAATGTGTCGTTGAGGCGATCGCTCAGAGAATCAAACACTAGTCACTCCTTAGTTGGACTCGCCCACCAGGGCGCGGCAGAAATCTTTGGCGTTAAACTCCTGCAGGTCATCGACCTGCTCGCCCACGCCGATGCGCAGGATCGGGAGCTTGAGCTTCTCGGCCACGGCCATGGCGATACCGCCCTTAGCCGTGCCGTCGAGCTTAGTCATGATAATACCGTCCAGGCCCAGCGCCTCGTTAAACTCGAGCGCCTGGTTCAGACCGTTCTGACCAGTGGCGGCATCGATCACAAGCACGACCGAGACGGGCATGGGGCCGGCGGCCATATTGGCGGCGCGCTTACGCGTCACGTTGACCACCTTGGCGAGCTCGCGCATGAGCTCGGGGCTCGT
>CAJMNP010000121.1 GCA_905214895.1 uncultured bacterium
GTCTCCGAGGTTCTGGGCGACGCCTCGGGCATCCTGGTCCCCGGCGGCTTTGGCAAGCGCGCCCTGGAGGGCAAGATCCTCGCGGCCGAGTTTGCCCGTGAGCACAAGATTCCGTATCTGGGCATTTGCCTGGGTATGCAGGTTGCCGTGTGCGAGTTCGCCCGCAATGTCGTTGGCCTTGCCGGCGCCAGCTCCTCCGAGTTCGATCCGGACGGCCCGTATAGTGTTATCGATCTGATGAGCTCGCAGGAGGACGTGACCGAGAAGGGCGGCACCATGCGTCTGGGTGCCTATCCGTGCAAGCTTGCTGCCGATTCCCTCGCGCGCGAGGCCTATGGCGAGGAGCTCGTCTACGAGCGTCACCGTCACCGTTTTGAGTTCAACAACGCCTTCCGTGACCAGCTCGAGGACGCCGGTCTGGTAATCTCGGGCCTTTCGCCCGACGAGCGTCTGGTCGAGATGGTCGAGCTGCCGCGCGATGTACATCCGTGGTATGTGGCCACCCAGGCTCATCCCGAGTTCAAGAGCCGTCCGACCAACCCGCAGCCGCTGTTCCGCGAGTTCGTGCGCGCCTCGATCGGCCAACACGAGGGTGTCGACCGTCTGCAGGTGACGCCCAAGAACCTCGCTACGGACTAAGGGTGCCGGCCAACCAAGAACATACCGAAGCTACTCCCTCGTCGCTCGCTTTGGCGGCGGGGGAGTATCTCGATTACCTTGCGGTCGAGCGGGGTTTGGCGCGCAATACGATTGCGGCCTACCGTCGTGACCTGACGACGTACTGCGCCTATCTGGAGCGGGCTGACATTGCGTCTTTTGAAGATGTGAGCCGTCAGGTCGTGGAGGGCTTTGTTGCCGATCGCCGCGACGGAGGCTATTCCGACGCCTCGGTGGAGCGCGCGCTTGCTGCCGTGAAGGGTCTGCATGCCTTTTTGGTGCGCGATGGGGCCGTGGCCAAAAACCCGACGGCGGCGTTGCGCCTGCCCAAAAAGGCAGATCGCCTGCCGGAATACCTTTCGGTGGAGGATGTCTCGGCACTGCTCGATCAAGACTTTCCCGAGGGCGAGATGGGACTGCGCGATCATGCCATCTTGGAAGTGCTTTACGGTTGCGGCTTGCGCGTGAGTGAGCTGGTTGGGCTCGATGTGGGCGATATCCATATCGATGACGGGTTTGTCCTGGTGCGCGGTAAGGGCTCCAAGGAGCGTCTGGCCCCGTTGGTGGGAAGCGCGGCGCGTGCCCTGACACACTATATAGGTGACGGGCGCACTCTCCTGGCCGCCCATGCTCACGGGACGGAGACCTCTGCGGTCTTTTTAAATAAGAACGGACGTCGCCTGTCGCGCCAGGCCGTGCATGCGATATGCGAGCGGTATGGGCGCCAGGTGGGGCTGGTGGGGCTCCACCCCCACACCCTGCGCCACTCCTTTGCCACCCACATGCTCGCGGGCGGTGCCGACCTGCGTGTGCTGCAGGAGATTTTGGGCCATGCCGATATTTCGACCACGCAGGTCTACACGCATGTCGACCGCACGCAACTGACCGAGGTCTATCTGGCGGCGCATCCACTGGCACATCGCTAGCACCTCGCTGACCTGCATATTTATAAATATTAAAGGGGACGGGCCCCAGATTGACGAGACGCACTTTTGCGCACATGGGCAATCTGGGGCCCGTCCCATTTTTTCGCCAGACACCGACGCGGTGGTGGGCCGTGTGTACCGTGGGTGGGGGAGTTTGGGGGCGATGTGAACGGTGTGTAAGGGGACGTAAAAATCGCCTCAAGGTCAACTTGAAGGTTGAGGTTCGCGGGCGTGGTTCTACAGGTGGCATCCCGCCTTTGCTGCAAACACAACATATTGTGTTTTCGAACATATGCTCGGGGGTGTTTTACAGCATATTGGGTGTGGAGTGATGGGGCGGGATGGGGAAGGGGTGGGGAAAGGTGTTGAAAAATGGGGCGGTTCCCCATATTATTGATGACGTCGACAGGCGGGGTGGTTCCCCGCGTACGTGCCATCTGAGTAACCGAGGGGAGGGCGCACATGGGAATGACGGGTGCATACGAGCGCAATCTCGATGCAAAAGGTCGTCTGTCCCTGCCTGCACCCCTTCGTGAGGAGCTTGGAGAGCACGTTCGCGTGTTTAAAGCCCTGGATGTCGATGCTCTGTACGTGTTCTCTGCCGAGGCCTTCGATAAGTGGGTCGAAGGACTCTTCGCGGGTCGTGAGGGCCACGAGGGTTTTAACCCGCGTGACATCAACGACCAGAAGCTCATGAGGGCGATCAACAAGCGCACCACGTCGATGGATGTGGACAGCGCGGGTCGTATCGGTCTTTCTGAGTCTCTCCGCAAGCAGGCGAACCTCGACCGCGAGGTCACGGTTGTGGGCAACTACGACCACCTTGAGGTTTGGGACCGCGCTACGGCCGATGAGGACGATGATGACGAGGCCCTGCTGGACCTCTTCTTCTCGTAAGGGCAAGGCACGAGTAACGGATGGAGCGTGGGATCTTGACACAAGAATATCGGCATGAACCTGTCATGCTCGGCGAAGTGCTTGAGTCGCTGCAGCTAAAGAGCGGCTCCGTCGTCTGCGACTGCACCCTTGGCGGTGCCGGCCATTCGGTAAAGATGGCCGCGCAGGTGGGGGAGACCGGCCTTTTGCTCGGCGTCGATCAGGATGACATGGCCCTCGAGGCCGCTGGCGCCCGTCTGGACCGCGAGGTTCCCGGCGTACCGCACCAGCTGCTGAAGGGCAACTTCGGCGACTTGGACGAGCTGCTGTGCTCGGCCGAGGTGCCCGGGGTCGATGGCTTCCTGTTCGACTTGGGCGTTTCGTCGCCTCAACTCGATATCCCTGGCAGGGGCTTTTCGTACAACGAGGACGCCCCATTGGACATGCGGATGGATCCGGGTAACAACACCTTAAACGCAGCTGAGGTCATCAACACCTATAACGAACACGACCTCGCCCGGATTCTACGCGTCTACGGCGAAGAGAAGTTCGCCTCGCAGATCGCGCGTGAGATCGTGCGCCGCCGCGAGCATGAGCCGATCGAAACCACCGGTCAGTTTGTCGAGATCATCAAGGCTGGTATCCCCGCTGCCGCTCGTCGGCATGGCGGACACCCAGCCAAGAAAAGTTTCCAGGCCATTCGCATCGAGGTCAATCACGAACTCGATGTGCTCGAGCGAGGGCTAGACGCCGCCACAAGGTGGCTCAACCCGGGCGGACGCATCTGCGTCATCTCGTATCACTCGCTCGAGGACCGTATCGTAAAGAACCACTTTAAGGAGATGAGCCAGGGGTGCACGTGCCCGCCGGAGATTCCGGTGTGCGTGTGCGGCAACGTGCCGATACTCAAGGTCATCACCCGCAAACCCCTGGTTGCCCAACCCGATGAGGTTGCGCGCAACCCTCGGGCGAGATCAGCCAAGATCCGCGTGGCGCAGCGTCTGTAGACGCGACCGCGCGATATTGGACCTCCCGCTCGCACCATAAACGAAGCTTAAACACACTACCAACGTACTCGGGATGGGAGGCGGCATATCATGGGCTACAACACCTCAAACGCGGCACTCGCCTATGATATGAACGCCATGCCCGCCTATCGTGAGGCACCGCAGGCCCCCGTTGCTCCCCGCGAGCAGCGCACGCCGCGCTTTGATGTCTACACGGGCGCGGGCCGTCAGGCAAACCAGGCGGTAAGCCCGGTTTTCATGAGCGTTCTTAAAACGTTTTGCATCATTGCGGCTATCTTCATGACGATCGG
>CAJMNP010000122.1 GCA_905214895.1 uncultured bacterium
GTAGTGCGGCTTGGCGCGATAATTCCATCGTTTTGTGTTTCACTCCGTCCTTGTATTCGCTTGGAGCTTTTCGTGCTTAATAGATTCCGCATGCTTGTCGCCTGTGCTTTGACCTTCGCGCTTTGCTGGATGCCGGGATTTGCGTTTGCTGGGGACGCTGAGGACGGGGCCCAGGTTGCTGCGACCGCTCATGGGCTTTCCTATGGGATCGAGGGTTTTGAGCGGTTGGCCAAGGGGACCGCTCGTGCCATGGAGGGCCAGCCTAAGGGCTACCGGTTTCCCGTTGACGAGGACGTGGACCTTGTAGTGGCGCCTGCTGCCGATCGCGTTGTGGCGTGGATATCGCCCAAGGCGGTCGAGAAGTATGGATTGGATCCGCAGGATAACGAGTGCGTATCGGGTCTCAAGGCCCTCGTCTGTGAGCTCGACAGCGCAAACTGCATGGGAGGTGCGCAGCTAGGGGACGGGGATCTTCCTTGGTATGTCACGGCGGAAACAACGTTTGATACTGGCGGGTATACCTATGGCTTTGACGAGCGCGGTGCGGATGGGGACCGCTATGTGGTGATTGCATCAGCCTCGGGTGATGCCAAGGGCGGCGCGCGTTGGCTTGATAGCGCCCAAATGGTAGAGGCATCGTCTGTCGCGTTGCGGGATGAGCAGGGGCCCTTGACCTCTCTGGCTTCCTTTTTGGGCGACATCGACTATCGCCCGTTTTGGGTGTCCATTAAAACGAGCGGCCTTGCCCTGCTGATCTCCTTTGCGCTGGGCCTGTTCGCCGCGTGGAAGACTATGGGTACCTCGAGCCGCATCAAGGGCCTGCTCGATTCGGTCTTTACGATTCCCATGGTGCTGCCGCCCACGGTCTGCGGCTTTCTGCTTCTCATGCTGTTTGGCCGCTCGACCGGGGTGGGCCAGTGGCTCATCGCGCACGGCATCTCGATCGTCTTTACCTGGCCCGCGGCGGTCATTTCGGCCGTCGTCGTGTCGTTTCCGCTGGTCTACCGCACGGCGCTCGGAGCCTTCGAGAGCCTCGACACGCAGATGCTCGATGCGGCGCGCACACTGGGCTGGTCCGAGCGTCGCATTTTCACCAAGCTCATGATGCCGCTCGGCTGGCCCTCCATCGCCGCCGGCACGGTGCTCGCCTTCGCTCGCGCGATGGGTGAGTTTGGCTGCACGCTGTTCTTTGCGGGCAACTATGCCGGCATTACGCAGACCATTCCCATTGCGATTTACTTTGAGTGGATGGGCGGCAATACGTCGGTGGCCCTCTTTTGGGTCGTGGTCGTAATTGCGTTCAGCTTCCTGGTCATTCTGTTCATCAATGTGTACACGGCGCATTCGCAAAAGTACCGCGAGCGTGGTCTCTCCCGTGCGGAGCGCAAACAGGCCAAGCAGCTGTGTGGCCAGGGCGATTCGCTCGACCCAGTCGGCGGCGATGCGCTGCGTATCGATCGCGAGGCGTTGGCCGAACTCATGCGCGATGATGTCGCTTTGCAGGGAGGTCGATAAGCCATGTCGCTCGTTCTGGTTATCAAAAAACGCTACCCCGGGTTTATGCTCGACATGCAGCTCGAGGCCGGCGAGGAGCGCGTGGCGCTGCTGGGCGCCTCGGGTTGTGGCAAGAGCTGCACCTTGCGTTGCATTGCCGGCGTGGAGACGCCCGACGAGGGCGAGATCGTCGTCAACGGCGTGACCTTCTTTGACTCGGCGGCGGGTATCAACCTGTCGCCCCAGGAGCGCAAGTGTGCCCTGCTGTTCCAAAACTATCAGCTGTTTCCCAACATGACGGTGGCTGATAACGTGTGCGCCGGTGTAAAGGACGCGGGCGACGCCGCCGCGCGCAAAAAGCTCGCCGAGCGCTATCTGGGCATTTTCGGTCTGGCCGATTTCGCCGACCGCTATCCCGCGCGCCTCTCGGGCGGCCAGCAGCAGCGCGTGGCGCTCGCGCGCATGGTGGCGGCGCACCCAGGCATCTTTATGTTTGACGAGCCCATGAGCGCGCTCGATGCCTATCTTAAGAGCGCACTCGAGCAGAACATGCTCGACCTGTTTGACGTGTGCAACCGCACCGTGCTCTACGTGAGCCACGACATCGACGAAGCGTGCCGCCTGTGCCAGCGCATCTGCGTTATGCATAACGGGCATGTGGAGGAGATCGGCTCCGTCGGGGACGTGGTCCGCCGTCCGCAGACGCTGGCGGCGCTGCGCCTGACGGGCTGCAAGAACACAAGCCGGGCGCGCAAGATCGGCGACGAAGAAGTTGAGGCCCTCGATTGGGGCATGACCTTTAATGTAGGTCATGAGGTGCCCGACGACGTGGCATATCTGGGCATTCGCGCAAGCTACTTCCATGTTGATAATCGCGCGGAGCGGGGTCGCAACAGCTATGATTTGCACGTGGCCCGAGTGAGCGATTCGCGTTTTGAGCGCCTGGTGCTGTTGGATGCGCCGCGGGCCGATGCGCCCACGCGTCTGCAGTGGAAGGTCAACAAAGTGGGCGTGCCTGTCGACGAGCTGCCGCAAGCAGGCGAGACGCTGCGCATGCATTTTGATGCCAGCAGGATCCATTTGGTTTGTCGGTAGGGTAGAGGGCAGGCTGTCGAGGGTTCTCGGCAGCCCGCCGTTTCGTTTCCTACCGTTCGCCGAATGTAGAATGTCAATTAATTATCAAGCAAGATAATAATTTATTAACGGCGGCACACGACGCTGTCATACGAATGTCAACGGTGTTCGCATGGTCGATGACCGTTGATATAGTTGACCTTAAGTTGTAAAGGAGGGTGCGCACATGCCGCAGACGACATACATTCGCCGCGTTGCCGCGCGTGCCCTATATATGGCTCGGAGCCGCATATGAGCAGGTATGTTCACGGCTCCGGGAGAGACGACGCACAACTAAATAATCGACCGCAAAGCAGGTTCCCTAAAATTCCGGGTTTGAGCACGGCCGGGCAATCGCCGTCCGTCGTGCATCGATACCGCTGTTATCCGTTTTTGGTTCGAGAGGGGAACCGTCATGGCTGAAGAATTCGATTTCCATCCGATGTGGGAGAGCCTCGGCATGAATCTTGCCGACCACGACATGCTACTGGGCGCCGTGGGCCAGATGTACGGCGATATGTTCTTGACGCAGAACAATCGCCCCAAGTCCACGTCCTACCTGGACTTTGTGGCCACCAACATCCACAGCGGCCGTATTAAGGAGATGCTCGACAAGAAGGAGGCCGGCGAGGCCACCAAGATCGTCGGTTCGTTCTGCGTGTACGTGCCCGAGGAGATTGTGTTCGCCTGCGACGGTATTCCCGTGGGCCTGTGCTCGGGTGCCGATTGGGCAACCGATAAGGTCGAGGAGCATCTGCCGCGCAACACCTGCCCGCTTATCAAGAGCTTTGCCGGCTTTAAACTGGGCGAGGTCTGCCCCTACATTGAGTCGAGTGACTTGGTGGTAGGCGAGAACACCTGCGATGGCAAGAAGAAAGCCTACGAGTTTTTTGCCACGCAAAAGAACATGTACGTCATGGATATTCCCAACGTACACGACGAGTCGACGCTCGTGACCTGGAAGGCCGAGGTCAAGAAGCTCGCCGCCAAGATCGAGGACGAGTGCGGCGTCAAGATTACGCCCGAGCGTCTGAAGGCTGCCATCCACGCCGTCAATGAGAAGCGCCGCGCCCTGCAGCGCCTCGCTGCGACCCGCGCTGCCGACCCTGCGCCCATCAGCGGTCTCGA
>CAJMNP010000123.1 GCA_905214895.1 uncultured bacterium
AGGTCGGCCAACGTCACGCCGTCGACGTACTTTTCGATCACGTCGTCCAGACCGCGCCAGAACTTGACGGTCGAGCACAGATCGCTGCGGGTGCAGCTGTTATCGATGCCGTCGCACGCCACGGGTGCCGTGCTGCCCTCGACAGCGCGCAGGATGTCACCAGCACGCACCTCGGCCGGGTCCTTGGCCATCATGTAGCCACCGCCCTTGCCGCGCACGCTCTTAAGCAGGCCCGCCTTCATAAGCGGACGAACCAGCTGTTCCAGATACTTTTGTGAGATATGCTCGCGATCGGCGACCTCGCGCAGGGCAATCTTGCCTTCGGCGTCGCCCAACGCCGCGATATAAATCATCAGTCGGAGGGCATAGCGGCCCTTGGAAGAAATGAGCATACCTACCCTCCCATCGCATCTGGGACAACATAACTAGGTTTGTTTGTCCCAAATCTTAAGTAAGTGGGACAAACACAACAGGCTATTTTGTCCCACATCTAGAAAAGTCGAGTGGATTAGTCGGGTTTTCCCTTGACTAACGACGAACCCATAGTAACTTTATTCCGAGAAGATTCCTAGGGTTTAGTACACCTATGAGTACACCATATACAGAGAGGGACAGCATGAGTGCAAATCCGCTGCTTTCCATCGATGGTCTGACCGCCTCCGTGGACGAGAAGACCATCCTCCACAACGTCAACCTCAACGTCGCCGCCGGCGAGACCCATGTGCTGATGGGCCCCAACGGCGCCGGCAAGTCCACCCTCGGCCACCTGGTCATGGGCGACCCCGTCTACACGGTCAACGACGGCCGCATCGTCTTTGACGGCCAGGACATCACCGAGCTCACCACCGATAAGCGCTCGCGCGCCGGCCTGTTCCTGAGCTTCCAGGCCCCGGTCGAGATCCCGGGCGTGCCGCTGTCAAGCTTTTTGCGCGCCAGCATCGCCGGCCGCCCCGGCCTGGAGATGAAGGGCAAGGAGTTCCGTCGTCGCGTCAAGGAGCTCGCGGCCGAGCTCAACATGGATACCGCCTACCTCAACCGTGAGCTGGGCGTGGGCTTCTCGGGCGGAGAGAAGAAGAAAGTCGAGATGCTCCAGCTCCTGCTGCTGCAGCCCAAGCTCGCCATCCTGGACGAAACCGACTCCGGCCTGGACGTCGACGCCCTGTCCACCGTCAGCCACGGCATGGACGCCTACCGCAAGAGCTGCGACGGCTCCATGCTCATCATCACGCACAACACGCGCATCCTGGAGCACCTGGATGTCGACCGCGTCCACGTTATGGTCAAGGGCCACATCGTGCGCGAGGACGACGCCTCGCTGATTCCCTGGATCGACAAGAACGGCTTTGAGACCTTCGAGCGCGAGGCCGCCGAGCAGCGCGCCCAGGTCGAGGCCGCCGCTGCCGAGCAGCAGGCGTAAAGGGGCGACGCAATGACCAAGAACCGCACCGAGGTCGCGGACATCGACCGCAGCCTCTACGACTTCACCTATGGCGAGGAGGGATTCGAGCGCCTCGACGCCGGCATCACGCCCGACATCGTGCGCGAGATCAGCGCCAAGAAGGACGAGCCGCAGTGGATGCTCGACCTGCGCTTAAAGTCCCTCGAGATTTTCAACCGCTTCCCGGACCCGACGTGGGGCCCCTCCATCGAGGGCCTGGACATGGACAACATCGTCACCTACGTCAAGCCCAACACCGACCAAAAGCACGACTGGGAGTCGGTGCCCGACGACATCAAGAACACCTTTGAGCGCCTGGGCATCCCCGAGGCCGAGCGCAGCTACCTGGCAGGCGTCGGCGCACAGTACGACTCCGAGCTCGTCTACCACAACATGCAGGACACCGCGTCCAAGATGGGTATCGTCTACTCCGGCATTGAGGAGGCCCTGCACGATCCGCAGTGGGAGCCGCTCATCCACGAGAAGTTTATGACGCTCATCCCGCCCACCGATCACAAGTTTGCGGCCCTGCACGGCGCCGTGTGGTCGGGCGGCTCGTTTGTCTACGTGCCCAAGGGCACCAAGCTTGACTTCCCGCTGCAGAGCTACTTCCGCCTCAACGCCAAGGGCGCCGGCCAGTTTGAGCACACGCTCATCATCGTCGAGGACGATGCCGACCTGCACTTTATCGAGGGCTGCTCCGCGCCCAAGTACAACGTGGCCAACCTCCACGCCGGCGCCGTCGAGCTCTTTGTGGGCAAGCGTGCGCACCTGCGCTACTCGACCATCGAGAACTGGTCCAAGAACATGTACAACCTCAACACCAAGCGTGCGCGCGTGGACGAGGACGGCGACATCGAGTGGATCAGCGGCTCCTTCGGCAGCCACGTGGGCTACCTCTACCCTATGAGCGTGCTCAACGGCCGCCGCGCTCGCTCGAGCTTTACCGGCATCACCTTTGCCGGCGCCGGGCAGAACCTCGACACCGGCTGCAAGGTCGTGCTCAACGCCCCCGAGACCTCGGCGACCGTCGAAACCAAGGGCATCTCCAAGAGCGGCGGCATCCAGACCTTCCGCAGCTCCATCGTGGCCACGCCCAAGGCCGAGGGTTCCAAGGCAACCGTGAGCTGCCAGTCACTGATGCTCGACGACCAGAGCCGCTCCGATACCATCCCCGCCATGGACATCCGCGCCAAGAACGTCGATATCGGCCACGAGGCCACCATCGGCCGCATCGGCGACGACAAGGTGTTCTACCTGATGAGCCGCGGTATCTCGGAGGAAGAGGCCCGCACCATGATCGTCAACGGCTTTGCCAACCCGGTCTCCAAGGAGCTGCCGCTGGAGTACGCCGTCGAGATGAACAACCTGATCAAGCTCGAGATGGAAGGAGCGATCGGATAATGAAACAGGAAACCAACACCGCTGCTACCACGCTCGAGCAGGTCAACGCGATGCCCGCAGCAACCTGGGGCTGGCTTAAGATGAACCAGACCAAGCTCGAGCTTTCCGACGAGCTTGTCACCGCTCCCGCCGAGGCCGTTGAGGTCGAGGGCTTGGACGAGCAGTTCTCCGGTGCCGCCGACGCCTTTGACGCCGCCATGGAAGCCATGGCCGAGCGCTTCCCCGAGCGCCGCGCCGCTGCCCCCGGCGACGCCGCCGACCGCGCCCGCATCACGCCCGAGACCGAGCTCGACGTGCCCGCCACCTCTGTCTACCAGGCCGGCGCCATCAAACTCGAGGAAGAGCTCTCCCCTGCCGAGGCCTTCGAGACCGGCATGGGCGAAGCCGCCTACACCTACCTGGCCGACCACACCACCAAGCGCATCGTCATCGATGTGCCCGCATACCAGCACGCCACGGTTACCGTGCGCGTGAGTGGCGTCGACGCTGCGGCCGCCATCGCCGCCATCGACGTCGTCGCCCGCCCGCAGGCAACGCTTGACCTGCGCATAGCCCTGGACTCCCCCGTTGCCGGCGAGGGTGTCGTGGGCTCCGTGCTGCGTGTGTGCGCTCACGAGTACGCGACCGTCAACGTGACCTGCACCCAGACACTCGACGACAGCTGGATCGCACTCGACGACACCGGCCTGTTCCTGGACGAGGGCGCGCGCGTCAACGTGCAGCACACCGTACTGGGTGCCGGCGCCAGCGCCACCGGCCTTGCCGGCGACCTGCTGGGGGATACCGCCAAGGTGACCATCGATACCGATTACCTGGGCGCCCGCGAGCAGGTGCGCGACTTTAACTACGAGCTGCGCCACCGCGGTCGCAAGACCGAGTG
>CAJMNP010000124.1 GCA_905214895.1 uncultured bacterium
TGCGCACGCTTAAGCAGTCGCACCTGGTCAAGTTCCGCCGCGACGGCCGCAACATCCTCTACTCGCTTGCCGACGATCACGTCTACACCATGCTCAACCAGGGCATGAGCCATATCTGCGAATAGCAACCAACCACGGTATCAGCGCGGTCTGCACCCAAGCCGCAAAACAGGGAAAGGAACCCACCATGAAAAAGCAGTTTAAACTCGACGAGATCGACTGCGCCAACTGCGCGCGCGAGCTTCAGGACGAGCTGGCCAATCTCGAGGGTGTCAAATCCGTGTCCGTCAACTTTATGACCCAGAAGCTGACGCTCGAGGCCGATGACGCCGAGTTCGACGAGGTGCTCAACCGCGTTGTAGAGTTCACCGCCGACGCCGAGCCGGACTGCGAGATCATTCTCTAGCCTGCGCATACGCTGACCCGCAAGGCCGCGCTTGCCGCGGCCTTTGCTCGCGAAATTATATGAGCGAGTGTTCATACATTCAAATGGGAGGATACGAGTCATGGCCACCGCCGACCCCAAAAAGAAAAAGAAGAAGCGCAAGAAAAAAGAGTCACTCGAGCATAAGCGCAACCGCATCCTGGTAGCGCTGGGCATTTTTGCCGTGGTGTACGCCCTCGATGAGTTCGGCGTCCTCGCCGCCGCATTCGGCACCCCGGGCGACATCTACGCCAGCTTTGTGCTGTTCCTCGTGCCGTTTTTGATTGCCGGCTACGACGTACTGCAAAAGGCATTCAATAACATCCGCCGCGGCAAGGCCTTCGACGAGAGTTTCCTTATGGCAGTCGCGACCATCGGCGCATTTGCCATGGTGCACTTCCCCGACACCGACCCGCACATGGCCGAAGGCGCCGCTGTCATGCTGTTCTACCAGGTCGGCGAGCTGTTCCAGGCATACGCCGTGGGCAAGAGCCGCAAGTCGATCAGTGCCATGATGGACATCGCACCCGACTACGCTAACATCGAGCAAGCCGACGGCACACTCGAGCAGGTCTTTCCCGATGACATCGCCGTCGGCACCGTGATCGTCGTCAAGCCCGGCGAGCGCGTGCCTATCGACGGAATCATCGTCGAGGGCGAAACCCAGCTCGACACCGCCGCGCTCACGGGCGAGTCGGTCCCCCGCCCCGCCAAGTCCGGCGACGATATCATCAGCGGCTGCATCAACATGACGGGCCTCATCCGCGTGCGTACCACCAAGCCGTTTGGCGAGTCCACCGTCGCGCGCGTCCTGGAGCTCGTAGAGAATGCCAGCGAAAAGAAGGCGCGCACCGAAAACTTCATCACGCGCTTTGCCCGCGTCTACACCCCCGCCGTCACCGGCGCTGCCGCGGTGCTCGCGCTTGGCGGCGGCCTGGTGACTGGCGCTTGGTCCGATTGGATCCTGCGCGGCCTGACCTTCCTGGTCGTCAGTTGCCCGTGCGCGCTCGTGATCAGCGTGCCGCTGAGCTTCTTTGGCGGCATTGGCGGCGCGTCCAAGCTGGGCGTTCTCATCAAGGGTTCTAACTACCTCGAGGCGCTCGCCGACGTGGACACCGTCGTCTTCGACAAAACCGGCACGCTCACCAACGGCACATTCTCGGTGGTCGCGGTGCACCCCGAGGCTGGCTATACCGAGCAATCGTTGCTTGAAGTCGCAGCCCTCGCCGAGTCATTCTCCGACCACCCCATCGCGCAGTCGGTACGCGCCGCCTACCTGGGCGAGGTCGACCCCAAGCGCGTGAGCGACTCCGCCAACGACGCGGGCCATGGCGTGACAGCGACCATCGATGGCAAGCACGTCGTCGTCGGCAACGCCAAGATGCTCGCCGCAGCCGGCGTTGAAGCGCCGGACTGTGAGGTCGTCGGTACCATCCTCCACGTGCTCGTGGACGGTGCGTATGCCGGCCACATCGTGATTGCAGACGCCGTTAAGGCCGATGCCGAGCAGACGATCCGCGACCTGCACGCCGCCGGCGTCAAGCGCACCGTTATGCTCACGGGCGACCGCGAAGAAGTGGCTGCTGCGGTGGCCAAGCAGCTCGGACTCGACGAGTTCCACGCGCAGCTGCTGCCGGGCGACAAGGTCGAGCGTGTTGAAGCGCTGCTCGCGGCCGAAAGCGGCAAGGGCAAGCTCGCCTTTGTCGGCGACGGCATCAACGATGCGCCTGTGCTTACGCGCGCAGATGTGGGCATTGCCATGGGCGCCATGGGATCCGACGCCGCAATTGAGGCCGCCGACGTGGTGCTCATGGATGACAAACCGTCCAACATTTTCCGCGCGATCCGCGTGGCGCGCAAGACCATGTCGATTGTTTGGCAGAACACCATCTTTGCGCTTGGTATTAAGCTGCTGATTTTGGTGCTGGCAGCGCTGGGCATCGCCAACATGTGGCTTGCCGTCTTTGGCGACGTGGGCGTGGCGATCATCGCTATCCTGAACGCCATGCGCGCGATGGGTGTCAAGAACCTGTAGCGCCTGTGGTCCCTCCGGCCGGGACCGGGCTTGGTTTTGAAAACGTCCTCGACCAATGAAGTGCCCCCGTTCTGCTCCTTCGGAGCTACGAACGGGGGCACTTCTGGTCTGCGGAATGTTTTCAAAACCAAGCCCGGCCCCGGCCTGCGGTGACGTTGCTGACGGTTCTTGGGCATCGCTTGCTGGCGGGGTTCCTTGGCTGAGTTAGACTTGGTTGGTAGGGCCTCCTGTCCCGGTCGCTGGTTCGCGCTTTGCGCGAACGGCGCGCTACTGGGGGAACGTTAGTCGGTCATTGTTGGGGCCGATGTGCCGTCCCGGCCCAGCATTGCCCTTAGCTTCTCAAAGCTTTCCTCGCTCAGGCAGTGCTCCATGTGACACCCCTCTTGCGAGGCAACCTCTTCCGAAACGCCTGCGTCCTCGAGCAGCCCAACAAAAAAGCAATGGCGCTCCCACATTTGGCGAGCGACCTCCAGGCCACGCTCCGTCAGGTGAACGTCGCGTTTACCCATTTCGACATAGCCGTTGTTCTCCAGCGTCGCCATGGCTTTAGAGACGCTCGCCTTGGTTACGCCCAGGTATTCGGCAACGTCAATCGAGCGAACGACGCCCTGGCGCTCCGAGAGCACATAAATAGATTCGAGATAGTCTTCTCCGGATTCACGCAGGGCCATGGGCCGCCTTTCGCGATGGCTTCTAGTTAGCCTTTGGATACTTTTGCTTGATTTACTTTACCGCAAAAGTTGCCCATGTCTTACTACGTTGTCTAAAAAGTTAACCGTGTTTCACAAAACGCACGGGACAAAAACAAAGCGGGGACACGCCCCGCAAGGAGTGCCCCCGACTGCCGGCACAAAAGGAACGTCCCCAAGTGCCTAATCCGTAGCTATAGCAGGCCAAAGTGCTCGGCGGCGTTGTAGATGCCGTCTTCGTCTACGGCGGTCGTAACGTAGGTCGCCGCGGCCTTCACGGTATCCTGCGCGTTGCCCATGGCCACACTTGTGCCCACGGCCGAGAACATCGACAGGTCGTTCTCGCCATCGCCAAAGGCGATCGCCTCGCTCGCGTCGATGCCCAAGCGCTCCAGCGTCGCCGCCACGCCCAGGTCCTTGCCGCCGTTAGCGGGAATGATATCGCAGAACAGATCGCACCAGCGCGTGGTGAGCGAATGCGACACGGCATCAGTCACGATATGCTCGTCGGCCGGGTCCACAAAGGCGCAGAACTGGTAGACCGGTG
>CAJMNP010000125.1 GCA_905214895.1 uncultured bacterium
TGTCCAAACGAGTGGACAGACGCTGCGATCTTCTTAGCGCTTCTCGGGGATGCGAGCAGCCTTGCCCACCTTGTCGCGGAGGTAGTACAGCTTGGCGCGACGGACGCGACCATGACGGACGACCTCGAGCTTGGCGATCTTGGGGCTGTGAAGCGGGAAGGTACGCTCAACACCGACACCGAAGGAAATCTTGCGGACGGTGAAGGTCTCACGGGCACCGGCGCCGGCCATGCGGATGACGTCACCCTGGAAAACCTGGATGCGCTCGCGGTCGCCTTCCTTAATGCGGTAGTGAACCTTGACGTTGTCGGCAACGCGGACCTGCGGGATGTCCTCGCGGATCTGCTGACGCTCGATTGCGCGGATGTAATCCATGTGCAATTCCTTACTCTTCTAGAGGTGCCGTACCACCTTGGCCGGCACGTAGTTGAACAAACGTATTAGAGTATACACGCCACGACCTTGGCTGCAAGAACTATTTTGCCCGTACGCAAAAAGACAAAAACACGCACTCTTTCTGCACTTATGCGCCGTCCGCAGCATCAGTCGTCGGCGTCGCCACGGTCGTTCCGGGCGCGATATAGCCGTATTCGAGCAGCACCGAAAGCGCATGCTGCTTCCAGGTGGCAAGCTCGTCGTCATTATAGTTGTCATGGACCCATTCGCTCATCGCGTCCTCGGCGTCTTGGGGCACCAGGTCCTGGCTGTCCGCCATCAGGTACAGGATGCCCAAGATGTCGAAGTCCTGCTTGGTCATCTCTTCCCTATTTGATGTGCTGATGAGGCCGTGATCGATGCCGTAGCGGCAGATATCGGTCAAAACGGTAACGAGGCCTGTAGGAATCGGCGAGGCATCCTTCGCGGCAGCGGGCGCGGTGTCATCAGCCAATGCAGTGGCATCGTCGCTCGCCGGAGCAGACTCGGCCGCGTTCGCTTCGGAAGCGGCCTGCTCTCCCTGGGCAGGAGCCGTGCTATCCGTCGTTGCCGAAGAATCCCCCGAAGATACGGACGTAACGCTCACCGGTGTCTCGACCACGGTCGTCATTGGGTCGACCGGTGCCGGTGCGGCGATGACCTCGGCCCAATCGGAATACACGCCGTCAATAAAGGCGCGAACATGGAAGGTGCCCGGTTGCGAGATGGTCATCGCGCCGTCCGTCGCGACCGAAATGCCCTTGCTCTCGAGCTCCTGGGCCTCCCAGCTGCAGACTCTATCGACTTCCTTGCCCGTCGTGTCATAGACCGTAGCCGTCAGGCCTTCGATACCGTTGAGATTTTCCTCGACGCCGACGACGGTCTGTGCCGAGCCCTCGAGTTTGATGCTGCCGTTAAACGGCTCGGGCGCCACATCACTTACCTTATATTTATAGGCCGCGGCGTCGATCTCGTCATTGGTCGAGACATGCCCGTTCACGTCCACATAGGTATCCTCGGGGATAAAGTACTTTACGTAGGCGGTGCCGGCCTTTTTACCCACCACGACTTGTTCGTGGGTGACAGGGTCGGTCTGGATCTCGATGACGTCGGACTTGCATTCCTTGCCCTTTTTATCGACCACGCGCCAGTCGCCCGACGACTTCACAAAGCCGTAGTAGTCAACATCGTCCTCGTCCCTTGCACGCACGCGATAGGAAGAGATGGGGTCTTCGTCTCCAACCGTAAGCCTTCGGGTCTTATCGGTCTGCAGCGACACGAGAATCTTGGAGATGGGCTTAATAGGCTGCGGCGTGCCCAACTGCGTATCGACCGTCACCGACTCAAACGACAGATTGGAACCCGTAATGGACATGGGGTAGGTCGCGGCCATGTCGTTGAGCACGTTGCACGTGCGCGGGGCGCCACCGTTGCGCGAAGGCACCTCGCGATCGGCCAGGACCGAATTCCAATCGATGGCGCGCACCATGTGGTTGTTGGTGCGATACGACCAGCTCGTGACGTTTCCGGCGGTGGTATCGTAACCGTCGTCGCCACGATGGGCGATTGAGCGCAGGAACAGGTTCTGCACGGCGTCGGTCGACTGGTCGCCAAAGGTGGTGTAGAACGAGCGCTGGTCATAACCGGCGGTATGGAACTCCTGCACGGCGGCGTTATCGTCGTAGCACTCGCCGTTCATGTTAAAGATGATCACGTCGAATGTCACGCCCACCGGCTGGTCATAGTCCTCGGACAGCGTCGTGGTAGAACTCGTCTGCTTGCTATTGACCTGCGTGTGCGCCGGGATCGTCATATTGACGGTGACCGACTGATTGTCCGTCGTGGTGATCGACTGTTCCTCGGTCTTGCTCGCCTCCCACAACTGGGACATCGTGGTTTCAGCCGAAAACGAGGTCTCGATCTCCTCGCTCACCGTTCCGGGCACGCCAAGCGACTCCTTGAGGCTCACCGATGCGCCCCACGAGCCGCCTTTGGAATACGATGTGGATTCGGAAGTGCTCGTGCCGACCGTCTCCTCGGTACCGCGGGCGAGCGTGATGCTCTGCGAGGCGTCCTCATAGCCGACGTTAAGTGCCGAGGTTACGAGCTCCTGCTCGGTCTTAGAATCAACAAAGGAATAGCCCGGCGCGTCCTCGGGCGCACAGTTAAGCTTGTTCACGCTGTTGAGCTGCTGAACTCTAAAGTTATAGAACGCGATGCCAAAGCCATTGAAATCGTACTGATAGGTGCCACCAAGCTTGTCCACGCACGCGATGGTGGCATAGATCACGTCTTGCTCGCTCGTGTCTTGCGACAGGCCGTCGAGTGGCACGTATTTACGATAATCCTCGCCGGTCAGCTTGTGGCCGATGCAGTCAGCGATATCTTCGGTCAGACGCTCATAGACCGCGTTCAGGCCTTTCGCCGACGTCAGGCCACTTTGAATGGACTTGTCGGCGCCGTCGGAATGCTCGCCGTTGCCGCCCGAAAGTGCATCATACAGATAGATGTAGTGACCCTTACCGAAGTCCTTCTCAAAGCCCTTGCCGGCGTGATCCCAGTACAAAAAGTCCCCGGAGTCGTCGCCTCCGCCATAGCCAAGGATGTTATAGGCAAGCGATGCCCAGTTGGGCAGCACCTTTTTGACGGCGGCCGTGTAGAACGAGACGTTGTCGTACATCGAAGTACGACCCTCGAGCTTGCCGTCATCGATATCTACAAACGTGCAGTCGCGATCGTTGACCGTAATGGTGAGCGGGTTGACCACGTTACCATAGAGCTCGTCGCGCGATTCATCTTGAAGGGCAAAACCGGCTGTCGGCATCCCGCAAAGCGCCGTGACCGCAACGACCACCCAGCACAGGGTCATCTGCGCTCCCCGACGCGCTCGTTGCAAATACCTGGTGAGGTTTTTCATCGCAGTCCTCCCGTCAGTTGCCAATGTATTGGACCAACGTAAAACGCCGCCGCGTCCACAGGGGGCGCGACGGCGCGAAGGGGGCATAAAAGGCGCAAATGGAACGCGACTCGGTTAAGCGGAACGCTTGGCCTCGAGCTTGGCCTGAGCGGCAGCCAGGCGCGCCAGGGGCACGCGGTAAGGCGAGCAGGACACATAGTCCACATCGGCCACGTTGAACAGGCCCTTGATGGACTTAGGGTCGCCGCCGTGCTCACCGCACACGCCAAAGTGCATGCCGGGGTTGGTAGCGCGGCCCTTCTCGACGGCCATGCGCACGAGCTCCAGCACCGCCGAGTCGATGGTCTCGAAGGGGTTGTC
>CAJMNP010000126.1 GCA_905214895.1 uncultured bacterium
TCATGATGCTCGGCGCGAGACCCGGATGGTCGAGCAGCGCGCCCACAATCGTCGCCGCGACCAGCAGCCCCACCGATACGCAGGCGTCATACAGAGGGCCGCGGCGCGTCAGCGTTGTGCGCCGCCACCAAAAGCTATCGGCGATATCGCCGTCCGCACGTACGTCCATCAGCGCCCCGCCCCTCTCTCAAAAACAAAAACCACCACAAAGGGGACAGGCACCTTTGCGGTGGTGGCCTCCTTGTGGTGGTTTCAAGTGTATAGCCTTTGCAGCCCGCGGTCGCTAGACAAACAGCACGTGCGCGAGCAGGGCACACACGCACACCGCTCCAAATACCAGTGCCACGATCGAAATCACGCGATCGGCCATGTCCATGTTGGCACGGTTCGTCAAAAACCGATCTTCGGCAGCATCGGCGCGCGCCTCACGCACCATCTCGGCAACCGCCTCGCGGCTATCAAGCATCTTTGCATCCATGCTTGCCTCCCCGGTCTCAATCTTGTCCATCGAAAACCAACTCCATGCAACCCGTCGGCGCCTACGGGCGCTCGTTGGGGGCCAGGCGCTGCATCTTGTTCACAGCCTTGAACTTGGTGAACAGCGGCACATACTCAAAGCTCACGTTGGAGTTCTCCAGGCCATACCAGCGCGCCGGCGTACCGGCAAAGCGGCGGATGATGTACTTGAGCGTGATTGCCGTGCGCTCGCTCGGCTCCACGTCACTCTCGGGCGCCAAGAGCTTGCGGATCATGACGAACTTAAACGTGCCGATGTTGCCCGGATCCTTGTAGACCGAGTAGTCGTGCATCTGCGGCGGCAGCTCGCCAGTGGCGGCCAGATCCTGAACAACCTGGCGCAGGTAGGCGTTCACGCGCTGGTTAACCTTGTAGCCCAGGTACAGATGCACGCGGAACACGTAATCGGTGCCAAACGTCTCGACCGAATAGGCAAAGGTATGCGGCTCGTCCATGGTCTCGACGTTCACGAACCACCAGGCGCGGGCACGCTTGGGATGCTTGTCCAGAATCGAGTAGACGATATCGCGGTCGATGTAGTCGGTGTTGGTGTCCTTGGTCAGGTACACGATGTTGTCGCTCATAGGCTCGTAGCGATCGTCGTCGCGCAGGCGCTTGAGCTGCGGCAGATAGCTGCGCAGCGGCAGCAGCGTAAACTGACGCCGCTCGACCGCCGTGCCGTTGTACCAGCACACCATAATGCCCATGATGAGTGCAGCCATAAGGATGGTGAAATAGCCGCCGTGGAAGAACTTGGTGAGCGAGCTCACAAAGAAGAAGCCCTCGAGCATGAGGAAGAAGACGGCAAAGATCCACGGCGCAACCTTGAGCTTGCGCTCCACGTGCAGATAGAAGAAGAGCAGCAGCGTCGTGCACATCATGGTCAGGGTAATAGCCAAGCCGTACGCAGCCTCCATGTGCGCCGAGTTCTGGAACAGCAGCACCACGATGACGCAACCCACGAGCATGACGTTGTTGACCATGGGGATGTAGAGCTGGCCCTTGGTCTCGGCAGGGTAGAAGACCTGCATGTGCGGCATAAGGTCCAGGCGGCTGGCCTCGGACACCAGCGAGAATGCGCCGGTGATGAGCGCCTGCGAGGCGATGATGGCGGCGACGGTGGAAAGGCCGACGGCAAAGGGACGCAGGCCCGGGGTGAGCATCTGGTAGAAGGGGTTGAGGTCGGCGATGCCCATGAGCTCGGGGTTGGCAGCGTTGTTGATAAGCCACGCGCCCTGACCCATGTAGGACAGCAGCAGGCAGCACTTAACGAACGGCCAGGTGGCGTAGATGTTGCCGCGGCCCACATGGCCCATGTCGGAATAGAGCGCCTCGGCACCGGTGGTGGCGAGGAAGCAGCTGCCCAGAATCATGATGCCCGCATGGTTGTTGGGGCTCAGCAGAAAGCCGATGCCGCGCAGCGGGTTGAGGCACAGCAGCACCGCGGGATACTGGAAGACAAAGAATAGGCCCGTACCGCCCAGGAACAAAAACCACAGCGTCATGATGGGGCCAAAGGCGTGACCGATCTTGGCCGTGCCGATGCGTTGCACCAAGAAGAGCGCAATGATAATGGCGAGCGTAATCGCGACAACGCGACCCTGGTCGTCACCGAGCACGGCGTGGACCGCCGGGATGGTGCGAAGGCCCTCGATGGCCGTGGTCACGGTAACGGCAGGCGTCAGGATGCCGTCGGCGAGCAGTGCCGCGCCACCCAGCATAGCGGGGATGATGAGCCACTTGCCGCAACGCTTGACCAAGCTGTACAGGGCAAAGATACCGCCCTCGCCGTGGTTGTCGGCGCGCAGCGAGATCAGCACGTACTTGACGGTCGTCAGCAGCGTGACCGTCCACACGACAAGGGAGAGCGCGCCAAGCACGAACTCCTCCGTCACACTTCCGATGCCGCCGTTGCCGGCAACGAGCGCCTTGGTTACATACATAGGGCTGGTGCCGATATCGCCGTACACCACGCCCAGCGTGACGAGCATCGCCGAGATGCTCACAGGAATCGCAGCGTGCGAGGCTGCCTCCTTGGCCTTTTGTTCCATAAGCCGGTTTCCTCCCAACTTTAATGTTCGAAGGGATTATAGGCAATCGGCCCATGTTTTAATGCACTGTTTTCCCAGCTAGATAAAGATTTATACAGTCTTTAGGCTACCGCAGCGATATGGAATGTGACAAAGGGACTGCCCCCTTGTCACATTCGTCATTTTCCAAGCCAGTTTTTGAACCACCATTCCATGGAGCGGCTCATCTCGGCCATAAAGGGACTCGTGTGCTTGCGGGTATAGATGTCCACGACGCGCTCCCCCACCTCGCGGGCGTGCGGACGAAACATCGCATCCATCTCGGCCACCTGCGCGTCCATAGTCGCGGCATCGGCGCGGCAGTAGCGCTCCTCGTGCACCAGGTTCACCACGGGATGCGCAATGGTCGGACGCTCCTTACGGGGCGTGCCGATGATGAGCATCGACAGCGGCATGGTATAGGGCGGCAGATCGAGCAGCTCGGCAACTTCCTCGGCATTCTCGACGATATCACCGATGTAGCAGCTCCCCAGGCCCAGGGCCTCGGCGGCAACCACGGCGTTTTGCGCGGCGATCACGGCGTCCTGGGCCGCGATGGCAAAGTCGCCCAAACCCGGCGCGCGGCGGGGCGCCTTGCCCGTGCGCTCGACAAACTCGGGTTCAAAGCAGCCCACGTGCTCAAACAGATCGATCCACTTGGCATAGTCGACCACAAATATGAGTGCCCAGGGCGCCTTGGCGATCATGGGCTGATGGTCGCACAGGTCGGCCAGGCGATCGAGCGTGGCCTGCTCGCGGATGCTCACGATGGAATACATCATCATGGCGCCTGCCGACGGCGCACGGCTCGCCGCATGCAGAATCGCCGCCCGCTGCTCGTCGGTCACCGCCACGGGGCGGCCGTCGTCATCGCGCGCAAAAGCGCGCGTGGAGGAACGGTACTCCAACGTGTCCAGCACCGCGTTGCCCGTGGTCTCGACCGGATAACCGTATGCATCCACGACCGCAGCTCCGTCGCCGCCCTTGTCCGCCTTGCAAACCTGCTCGCTCATCGCCCTACCCTCGCCATTTCTTTAAGAAGCCTTTACGTTTCCGTGTAATTCCCGTCCATTATCGCGCAGGTCGCCACTACATTGCGC
>CAJMNP010000127.1 GCA_905214895.1 uncultured bacterium
GGAGCTCGACGCCGCGGGTATAGCTCTCGAGCGACTCCTCGAGCTCCATATCGCCTGACTCCAAGCTGCGGATGATGAGCTCCAGCTCCTGCGAGGCCTGCTTGTACGTAAGCTGCTCGACCGGGGTCTTCTCTGCCATATCTGTTTCCTTTCCTAAAGGTTTATCGCTATGAAACGCAGTCTACTCGACCGTATCGACCGTCGCCGCCACGTTACCGTCTGCCATGCGCACGCGGATGGCGTCGCCGGGCTTAAAGGTCTTGGCGCTCGTGGCCACCCCATCATCGCTGTACGCGATGGAATAGCCACGGGCAAGCACCTTGAGCGGCGACAGGGCATCGAGCGAGGCTGCCGCACGGCCCAGGTCGGACGCAGGTTTGCCGAGCATCGTGCGCCCCTGATGCTCCAGGCGAGAGCTCGCGAGCGCGAGCGAATGGCGTTTGCCATCGAGCCCCGAGGTGCTTGCAACCAGGCGCTCGGGCAGGCGCTCAAAGTTTGAGCGGAAAGCCCCAACCGAACGCGTTATGGCGCCGGACAGACGATCAGCCGTCAGGGCAAGCTCAGACTCGCGACGCTCGACCATAAACGTTGGGTCGTTGAGGCACGGGCGGCACGCAGCCGCATCGAGCGCATCGCCCAAGCGGGCCGTATAGGTATCCCAGGCGCGGCGACCGCGCTGATCGAGCATCTCCAGGTCGACCTGGGCCGACCCAATCATCGATGCCATCGCGGCACCCAGACGCTGATGGCGCGCCTCGAGCACATCGGCCAACTCCGTCATAGCCGGCGCCACCGATTCTGCCGCCGCCGTGGGCGTGGAGGCGCGGCGGTCGCTCACCATGTCGCAAATCGAGGTATCGGGCTCATGGCCAATGCCGGTCACCACGGGCACAGGACAAGCCGCCACCGCGCGGGCAAGCTCCTCATCATTAAAGGTCATGAGGTCCTCAAAGGAGCCGCCGCCGCGCACCAGCAAAATACAGTCGGGCGCCGGCGTGATGGCGGCGGCACGGCACAGGCCCTCGATGAGCTCAGCCGGCGCACCCTCGCCTTGAACCTTGGCGCCCACGCAGACGAGCTCGACGAGCGGGTTGCGACGACGCAATGTGCGCTTGACGTCGTCGATTACGGCACCCGAAAGCGAGGTGACAACCGCCACGCGGGAGCAGAACACCGGAATGCGGCGCTTGCGCGCTTCGTCCATCAGGCCCTCGCGGCGTAGCTTTTCGGCCAGTTGCGCCACTTGTTGACGCAGCAGACCCTCGCCCGCCAGCGAGAATGAGCGGGCGACAAAGCTCATGCGGCCCGTGGCCTTATAGAGATTGAAGTTGCCCTTAAAGCTCACCTGCATGCCATCGCGCAAGTCGAAGGTGCGCTTAAGGTAGGCGCCCTTCCAGATGATGCAGTCAACGGCAGCCGAGTCGTCCTTAATCTGGAAGTAGCAGTGGCCGCTTCGGGCATTGGGGCCACGGAAGCCCGTGACCTCGCCCAGAACGCTCAGCTGCGGAATGGCATCGAGCGCACCGGCGGCGATCTCTACCGCCTGGCTCACGCTGAGCTCCTTACGCTCCTGCTCGTCCGAACCGTCGAACTCGGCGGAAACGGCATTGCCGGTCAGATTCCAGCCTGCCACGCAGCCTCCTTTCGTTATCGTGCACAAGGGCTCCGGCCCTGCGCAAATTCAAGTCCAACACATAGTACAGCGCCGCGGGGACACAAATCTCCGCGGCGCCTGTCAAGCCAATTTGTTATCGGTTGGAGTTTCTGTTGTAGCGAGCCATAAGATAGAGCAGCTGAATGATCGAAGTGAGCGCTGCGGCAACATAGGTAAGCGCAGCGGCCGTCAGCACCTTCTTGGCACCGTTGACCTGCTTGGAGCTCATACCCGACTGCTCAATATACGCCACGGCGCGCCGACTGGCATCAATCTCAACCGGCAGCGTAACCAACTGGAACAGAACGCTAAACGAGAAGAAGATCAGTGCGAGGGTCGTGAGTCCCGCGATGTTCATAAACAGGCCCATGAGCAGCACGATCGTCCAGGTGTTCTGGGTAAAGTTGACGACGGGGACCAAAGCGGTGCGCACCTTCATCATGGCATAACCACTTTGACGCTGAGCGGCGTGACCCGCCTCGTGACAAGCGACGGCAACGCTTGCGACCGAACTGCCCGAACGGTTGGCGTCCGAGAGATACAGATTGTTATCCTGCGGGTTGTAATGGTCGGTGAGCTCACCGGCAACGCCCTTGATACCCACGGCATTGCAACCGCTGGCGTCAAGCATGCGGCGAGCGACCGTGGCGCCCGTGTCGCCGTCTGAGCGAACCTTGGACCAGGTTTTGTACGTCGAGTTGATATAGTTCTGTGCGGCAAGGCCAAGCACCGTGCAGACAAGAACAACCAGCAGGTACAGCGGGTCGATGCCAAAGCCGTAACCATAATAATAGGGCATGCGAATTCCTCCGAATCGAGTTACACGTTGGAGGCATTCTACCCACTCAAGCGGCTAGGCTTCCTTATAGCAATTCAATTTTGCCGTCCTTCACCGTCAGCCCCATATTGCCCGAGAGCAGATCGTCCAGGCGCGAGCCCACGAGCTCAAAGCGCCAGCCTTCGCGCAGGGGGCTCTGCTCGGGGTGCTCGATATAGTCGGCCAGGTCATCGCGCGAGGCAATGACCGAGGTCGCCACGCCCGAGCGCTCGGCAACCAGGCGGATGAGCGCGTACATGAGATCCGTCACGCTCTCCAACTCCGGAGAGATCTGGCGATGCCCACGTACCAAGAGTGGCAGGCGATCGTGCGGGCAGCTTGCGCCACGCTTGATAGCCATGAGCGCACCGTCCACGTCGCGCTCCCCCAACTGATCGGTGCCACGGATGCTGCGGAACTCCTCAACGCGCACAGGATTGCGCTTGACGAGCGCCAGCAGCGTGTCGTCGGACATAACCCACTTGCGCGGGATGTTGCGGCGCTCGGCGCGGTCCTCACGCCAAGCGGCAAGCTCGCGCGCAATGCCCAGCTGATGGCGGCTGCACGAATTGATGCGTTTGACCTTGCGGAATGCCTCGTGACGATCGGCGCGATAGTGCGACTCGTCGGCCAGCGGACGCAACTCGTCGAGCACCCAGTCCACACGGCCCAGCTCGCGCAGGCGGCTCGTCATCTCGGTATAGGCGACGATCAGGTACTTGACGTCATCGATCGCATACTCAATCTGCTTATCGGTCAGCGGGCGGCGCGACCAGTCGGTCAGCGACTCGGTCTTAGGCAACGAGACGCCACAGAACGTCTGAACAAGCGCGCCATACGAAATCTGCTGGCGCTCGCCCAAAAAGGCGGCGGCGACCTGCGTATCGAAAATCGGTCGTGGCAGTACGCCTACGGTATGGAGCATGACCTCCATATCCTGCGAGCACGCGTGGAAGACCTTGGTCACGCTCTCATCGGCCATAAGCTCGGCCAGCGGCGATAGGTCGTCGATCACCAGGGGATCGACCGCTACGCTCTCGGCAGGGGTGGCAATCTGAACCAAACACAGACGTGGATGGAACGTGCGCTCGCGCAAAAACTCGGTATCGACGGCAATCGCGTCGAACTCACGGGCGCGCTGGCAAAAGTCGAGTAGAGCCTGATGTGTGGAAATGTACATATCAACCCATCGAATAAGGTTAGGCCCGA
>CAJMNP010000128.1 GCA_905214895.1 uncultured bacterium
TCATGCGCATGTAGAAGGCCTTGATCTCGGCCGGGTAGTCGGTTACGAAGGTCGGGCGCTTAAAGTGCTCTTCGGTCAGGAAGCGCTCGTGCTCGGTTTGCAGGTCGATGCCCCAGCTCACGGGATAGTCAAACTTGTGGCCGGCGGCGACTGCCTGCTCCAGGATCTCGACGGCCTCGGTATAGGTGACGCGGGCAAAGTCGGAGTTGGCGACATGGTCCAGGCGCTCGAGCAGACCCTTGTCCACAAACTTGTTGAGCATGTTGAGCTCGTCGGGGCAGGTTGCCATGACGTCCTTGAGGACATACTTGAGCATGGCCTCGGCGTTATCCATGTAGTCGTTCAGATCGGCAAATGCCATCTCGGGCTCGATCATCCAAAACTCGGCGGCATGGCGCGTGGTGTTGGAGTTTTCGGCACGGAAGGTGGGGCCAAAGGTGTACACGTCGCCAAAGGCCATGGCGAAGTTCTCGGCGTTGAGCTGGCCGGATACGGTAAGGCTTGCGTGCTTGCCAAAGAAGTCCTGGCTCCAGTCGACCTCGCCGGCCTCGGTGAGGGGCGGGTTTTTGGGGTCGAGCGTGGTCACGCGGAACATCTCGCCGGCGCCCTCGCAGTCACTTGTGGTGATGATGGGGGTGTTGACGTAGACAAAGCCCTGCTCCTGGAAGAAGCGGTGGATGGCGGCAGCCGCGACAGAGCGGATGCGGAACACGGCGCGGAACAGGTTGGTGCGCGGGCGCAGGTGCTGCTGGGTGCGCAGGAACTCGACGGTTGCGCGCTTCTTTTGCAGCGGGTAATCCGGGGCGCTCGTGCCCTCGACCTCGATTTCGGTGGCGGCAAGCTCAAAGGGCTGCGGGGCGTCGGGTGTCAGCTTGACGGTGCCGGTGCAGATGAGTGCGGCCGAGACGTTTTGGTGGGCGATCTCGTCGTAGTTGTCGAGCGCCTCGCGGTTCATGACGACCTGCAGGTCGCGGAAGCAGCTGCCGTCGTTGAGCGTAACGAAGCCAAAGTTCTTCATGTCGCGGACGGACTTGACCCAGCCGGCAACGGTGACGGTTTGGCCGCCGAGCGACTCGGCGTGCGTATAGAGCTGCGCGATTTTGGTGCGGTTCACGTATCCTCCCATAACGGTTGTACGGATTATTTCCAAACAGTTAACCATTCTAACCCGCGAGTGGGGGCGTAGCAAAACGTCAGGCGTGATGTATGGGCGTGACGTGGGCGCCGCGCAAGCGCCGATTTTGCGGTGCCTAGTGCCCGTAGATGGCTTGGCGTATGAGGACAGCGTAGGTGTCGATGCCGTCTTGGGTGAGGTGTGTGCCGTCGTCGACAAGGTATTCGCTGTGGCCCTCTGAGGCACCGTTCCAGTCGATGACGCCGGCGTTGTCGTTTTGGGCGCAGACGTCACGAATCGTCTGGTTATTGCGGTCCTGTAGCTCGAGCGGTACGCGCACGGTCACAAAGTAGATGGGCTTGCCGCCCACGGCATTAATCACGTCCTGCACCTGCTGGGGGTCGCGGATGAGGCCGTTGGTGCCAAGCGCGCAGATGACCACGCTTGGATCGTAGTTGGCACTGTCCTGTGCATAGACATCCTGGAAGGTATAGAACTGGCGGCTCACCACGCCGTCGATGTACGCGTTGGGAAGCGCCGCCTGAATGCCGGACTGTGCGCCCGCAGTGACCGAGTCGCCGATCATGAGCACGCGGGCGTCGCAGGTCCCGGTCGCCTCGTCGTAGGTAAAGCTCTTCCAGTCCAAGTTCTTGGGGACCTTTTCGGCGATAGGTCCCTCTTTGGGTTTTTGCTTGGTTGCGTCATCGGATGCGGTGTCGCTGGGCTGGGAATCTTTACCGGATGCAGGCTCGGCGCCCTTGTCGTTGGCTCCGTTGTCCTGGGGCGAGGTCGCGTTCTGGACAAGCTCGGGACGGAGCTGCTCGGCGCGGGCGGTGGCGATGCCTGCCCAGTCAAGCGGCGCGAAGGCAAGTGCGGCGACGCATACGGCGCCAAGCGCGGGGAGCACTATGGCGGGCGCGAGGACGTGCTTTCCTGCCGTGCTGTCCTGTTGGGCCGGCTTGTGGGACCAAGGGCGTTCGACGAGGCGATAGAAAACCTCGGCTACCGCAAGGATCAGTACAAGCTGTAATGCCTGCTCCCACCAGGCGATGCGGGTAGTGCGGGTTGCGGGGTTCATAAGAAGCAGTAGGGGATAGTGCACCAGATAAACCGAGAACGAGCGCTGGCCCAGCCAGACGAGCGGCTTGACCGACAACAGACGACGCACGATGCACTCCGTATTCTGCACGCAGATGATGAGGAGTCCGGTGGCGAGGGCAAACAGCAAAAAGCCGCCGCGGTAGAGCCAAGCGCTCTCTCCGGTCAGCATGAGTGCGCCGGCTATAACGGCAACGAGCCACGCGATAGAAATCACGTTGACCTTTGAGATGCCCTTGTTGGCGCCGGGGATATGGATGTCACCGCTCAGCATCTCGCGCAGACGCGGCGCGGCGATGGCGGCTAAGGCTCCGCATAGAAGCTCGGCGGCACGGGTGTCGGTTCCGTAGTAGACGCGCGATGTGTCGGCGGTGGGATTAAACATGAGGACCATGGCTGCCGTCGATGCAAGCGCGAATGCGATCGTGATGCCGATGGCGGTGTTGCGCGACCTGGTTTTGCTGCACAGTGCCATAAGGATGACCGGCCATACCAGATAGAACTGCATGGTGACAGCGCAGAACCACAGGTGCGTGAGCGGCGAGGGGAGTCCCGCGGCGGCGAAATACGAGACGTTACGGAAGATGTAGAACCAGTTGCTCAAAAAGAGTGCCGATGGCAGGGCGTCCTGCTGTACCTTAGGGAGTAGGCTCGGGGCCGCGATGTAGGTGGCGACGGCGGTAAGCGCGATGGTCACGACGACCGGCGGCGTCATGCGCGCAATGCGCCGGCAGATATAGCGCGGGTAAGAGAATCCGTCGCGCGCCGTGGCCCGCATAATGCTTTTGGTGGCGAGATAGCCACTCAGCGTAAAGAAGAGTGTAACGCCCAAAAAACCGCCGGTCAGGCGGCTAGGGCGAAGGTGATATAGGACGACGCCGGCGATGGCGAGGGCGCGGAGCCCGTCGAGCGCGACGATGCGTTGGTTGCGTTGAGGCGCGGCATGTGCGGCGCCCGTGGGTGTGTTTTGCATCGATCTTCCTCCAATGTCGACCTAGCAGTCTAGCGCTCTGCGCGGACAAAGGAAGGGGGTTCGTGCGGTTGAACAACATGCCGCGGGACGATGCCTCGCTACGCAAGAGCCGCACCTGCGTTGATGCTCAGCTGCCTATATAGAAACGTTTCAGAACCTCTACATAGGCAAAAACAACAACACAGATGCGGCAACGATGCACAGGTGGTTGAGCCTTTATGCGATGATGCTCGACTACTTGGTCTTGGCCACCAGCAGCGGGTCGCCCAGCTTGACGAGCGGGTTGCCGCCGATAAGCGTTCCGGACTCGCCGACATGGTCGATGCTCTTAAGACGGTCGAGCTCGGAGACGATGACGGTCACGATGTCTTCGTGACCAGCGGCCTTAATGGCCTCGCGGTCGAAGCTGATGAGCGGCTGGCCTGCCTTGACCACATCGCCCATCTCGACAAAGCGGGCAAAACCCTTGCCGTTCATTTCCACGGTGCCCA
>CAJMNP010000129.1 GCA_905214895.1 uncultured bacterium
GTCATCGCCGACGTCCTCCCCGCCGACAAGGAGCGCCACGTGCGCGAACTGCAGGATGCGGGCAGCAAGGTCGCCATGGTGGGCGACGGCATCAACGACTCCCCCGCCCTGGCGCGCGCCGACGTTGGCCTCGCTATCGGCACCGGCGCCGACATCGCCAAGGAGGGCGCCGACGTGGTGCTCATGCGCAGCGACCTCATGGACGTCGCCCACGCCATCGAGCTGTCGCGCGCCACGATTCGCAACATCAAGCAGGATCTGTTCTGGGCGCTGTTCTACAACGGCATCGGCATTCCACTCGCCGCGGGTGTGTTCTTCCCCCTCACCGGCTGGCAGCTCTCGCCGATGTTTGGCGCCGCGGCCATGAGCCTGTCGAGTGTCTGTGTCGTAAGCAATGCGCTGCGCCTGAAATCCTTTAAGCCTAAGACGGCGCACTGATGCACCCGACCTTGCCCCTCAAACCGTCGCTCGCGTACCCAAGTACGCTTCGCTCCTCTTTCGGGGCAATCTCGGGCACCTCAGCGCACCTTTAAGATGACGCTGTTCACGACTAAACTGTCAGATAATCTCAATCGATAAGGAGTACACCCATGCATTACACAATTAAGACTTCCGGCCTCATGTGCGGCCACTGCGACGCTACTGTCGAGACCGCGCTGCTCAACGTGGCCGGCGTGACCGATGCCGACGCCGATCACGAGACCCAGACCGTTCAGGTAGAGTGCGCCGACACCGTGACCGCCGAGCAGCTCGCCGACGCCGTCGAGGGCGCGGGCGAGAAGTTCCACGCCCTGTCTGTGACCGCTGCGTAGCAGCTACCAGAGGCATTCGACCCCATCGACCAGAAACGAGGACCCGCCATGATGGCAGACCACAAATCGGTGACCCGCATGCTCAAGACGGCACGCGGGCAAATCGACGGCATCCTGCGAATGGTGGAGGAGGACCGTTACTGCGTCGACATCTCCACGCAGCTCATGGCCACGCAGGCACTCATCGCCCGCATTAACGCCGACGTGCTCAAGGCGCATATCGAGGGCTGTGTTGCGTCGGCCATCGAATCGGGCGACGAGGAGCTCAAAGCCGCCAAGCTCACCGAGATAGAGCGCGTCGTCGACAAGCTCGCCAAGTAATTGGTGCAAGGGGGGCAGGTACGTTTGCACCAAAAGGGGTATAAAGGCGTGCAGCATATCGAACGAAAGGCAATTCGCATGAATGACTTTATGAAGGGTCGTAACGGCGCCGACGAGCTCACCATCGTGCTGGGCTTCATAGGAATTATTTTCGCGATGGTCGGATCGATGGCTCACATCCAGTGGCTCAGCTGGATCGCCATCGCCGTAATCGTACTCGGCGTGCTGCGCGGCCTGTCCAAAAACATCGACGCGCGCCGCAAGGAGAACGATGCCTTTGTCACGGCGACCGCAAACGTCCCCTGCCTGGGCAAGTTCGTCGCCAGCCTAGGCGGCGGAACTGCAGCGGCCAGCACCTCGCGCGCAGCTGGAACGAGCAAGGAAGACTTTGAGCGTGCCAAGCGCACGGCAAAGAAGATGTGGAAGGGCCGCAAGACCACGGCCTACCTCAAGTGCCCCAACTGCGGCCAGATGCTGTCCGTCCCCAAGGGCAAGGGCAAAATCCGCGTCACCTGCCCCAAGTGCCACGCTAAGATGGAAACGCGCTCCTAGCAGCTACGCCATAGGAATACTAAAAGCCGAGGCCTCGTGTTGAGACCTCGGCTTTTTTTGAACGCGGCATGGGAACCGTCCCTTTGTCACACCTACGCTACGCCATCGCGAGCGAGCTCCTCTGCCAGGGCTTCTGCCGGCATGGCCATAATCGTGTCGAGCTCGGCGTCCACCTCGGGAATGCGCTTCACCTTGAGTTTGCGCACCAGATCGCCACGGCACATCACGTGCATCGGCTCACGCAGAGCGCGCAGGTCATCGAGCGGGTTCTCGCGCGTCACCAGGATATCGGCGGCCTTGCCGCACTCGATCGTACCGGTCTCGCCGCCCAGCCCCAGCAGCTCAGCATTGGCCTGCGTAGCCGTATGCAGCGCGAAGGCATTGCTCACGCCGACATACTTGGCAAAATAGGCCACCTCACGCCACATGTCGTACTGCGTCACGAACGGGCAGCTCGAGTCCGTGCCCAGGCCCACCTTAACGCCGGCATCGAGGGCGGCGCGAGCGCTCTCGATAATGCCCGAGCACACGATGTCACCATTCTTCTTTTGCGTGTCGGTCGAATGGGTCTTTTCCGGATCGAGCAACACAAACGGCAGCGCCGGACTAATCGTGCAGGTCACGCTCGGCGCGCGTCCCTCGAGCTGTGTCCCCGCGGCGCCACGGTACAGCTCCAGAATCTCAGGCGTCAGCGGAGCGCCGTGCTCGATTGTGTCGACGCCGGCCTGAAGCGCGGCCTTCACACCTTCGGTACTCTCGACATGGGCCATGACCGGAAGGCCAACCGCGTGCGCCGCCTTGCACGCCGCCGCGGCGACATCGACCGGCATGCGCAGCACGCCCGGCTCGCCCACTTCGGTCGCATCGAACACGCCGCCCGTCACGAACAACTTGATGACGTCGGCGCCGCGCGCATACAGATCGCGCACCTGTTCGGCCGCCTCGCCGGGGGTATCGGCAACCTGCGCGAACAGCCCCGCGCCGTGACCACCCGGCACCGTGACGCCCGTTCCCGGCGCTACCAGGCGCGGACCCTGATACTTGCCGGCGTCGATGGCATTGCGCACGGCGATGTCGACGAACAACGGGTCGCCTGCGCCGCGCACCGTGGTCACGCCGCTTGCCAGCTGCTGCTGAGCGCTGCCCTTGAGAATATGGCGCACGATGGCGCGCCCCACGGGATTATCGAGCTTCTTCATCAGCGCGCCCGCATCGCCGGCCGAAACCGGCTTGCCCGAGCCGCACAGATGCACGTGCATATTGATGAGGCCCGGCATGAGAAACGCCCCTGCCAGGTCGATGACCTCGGCACCCGCAGGCGCCGGCGCCACAGCACTCGGCCCCATCCACGTGATGGCACCACGCTCGACGGCCACGGCCATATCGGGCTGCGGCTCCATATGCTCCGAACCATCCAGAACGGTCGCATTGATAAACAACGTGGGATGATCGGTAGTCGCCATATCGAGCTCCTCCCTCACGATTAACTTGAACATTTGTCCATTATCACCTAATGCAGCGACTAAAGTCGAACATATCGGTTAACAGAGAAAAGGGAGGATGTGAGGATAGAGAGGCCAGCACGGCGATGCTCCAGCCGTGTGGGCCAAACGTCTCGTTCTGTAACAGTTGGGTCGAATTTTGGCCGTTAGATGTTACGGATCGAGATATTCTCCAGCACTGTCATCAAACGTCTAAATCTGTAACAAGTAGACAGGTTTTGAGCCTCTAGATGTTACAGATTGAGATCTTTTAGCGGCAGCCAACCTTCTGTCTCGATCTGTAACATTTGCGAGGCCAAACGGCCCCTTGTTGTTACAGGTCGAGACAAACTTGGCAGGAACAACCACATCCGCGTCAGTTGCACCCCTCAGCGCCCATACCACTGCCGCCTCCATTGCTCAGCCAAATCGGCCCGCTGCGGAATGCCCGCCAGTCTCATCTTTTCAGCCAGCTTCCCCGGATTCTTGAGCTCATCAAACGTAAACC
>CAJMNP010000130.1 GCA_905214895.1 uncultured bacterium
TCATGAGCGTTCTTAAAACGTTTTGCATCATTGCGGCTATCTTCATGACGATCGGTGTCGCCCGTGTGGCGCTCGCCGGCGTTACGGCCCAGGTGCTCAACAGCAACGCCGCGCTTACCAACACGCTCGAGAAGGCGACCGATGAGAGCTCCGACCTGGAGGTCATGCATTCGGTCTATGGTGCCGACACGCGCATTCGCGACCTTGCGGGCGCTTATGGTATGGTGGAGCCCAGCGAGAGCGTTACACTTGATTTTTCGCAGGATGCAGCCGCGGGCGCTAGCTCGACCGCGACCGCTCAGTAACAAGACGGTAGCTGAGTATGACAAATGACTATCGCCGCGGTTCCGACGGGGGTCGCGGTTCTGGACGTCCCTCATCGCGGGGACGTTCTGGTTATCAAGGAACGGGTCGGCCATCTTACAACGCGAGGCCGTCCTATGGCAACGACCCCGCGTCGCGTCTCCGTAGCTCGAGTGGTCCTCAAATGCATAACACCAGACCGCGCAAGAGCTCGTCGACCGAATGGCTCACGGGCACGCCGCTGCCCCGTCGCAAAGCCGTCATGGGCTTCATCGGGTTTGGCTTGGGCTTGGGCGTCCTTCGCCTTGCCGACTATCAAATCGTGGAAGCCGATAAGTTACGCGACCGTGCCGATGCACGTCGCTTGCTTGCGCAGACGCTGTATGCCAAGCGCGGTACCATCTACGACCGTAACGGCAACGTGCTGACGTCGTCGGTCGAATGCCGCAACATCGCCGTGAATCCTCAGCTTATCGAGGATGTTGACAAGACGGTCTCGGCACTGGTCAAAGCTACGGGCATCGATAAGAAAACCTGTCGTGATCTCGTTATGTCCGATGGCACCTGGGTGTATATCAAACGCCAGGTGGACGAGGACGATGCTGCGGCGCTGGAGAAGAAGAATCTGCCCGGCGTGCTCTTTGAGCAGGCCATGAAGCGCGTATATCCTTATGGCAACCTGGCATCGCAGGTGCTTGGCGTGGTAAACGTGGACAACGACGGTCTGACGGGCCTTGAGAAGCAGTACAACAAGCTTTTGACCGGAACGAACGGTTCGCTGGTGCGCGAGCGGGCGAGGGACGGTAGCTATATCGCGGGCGGCGCCTATAAAAAGGTGGCGGCGGTTGACGGCGTGGACATCGTGACGACGCTCGATGTCAATATCCAGCGTGCCGCTGAGGACGCCCTGGCCGAGGCGGTCGAAAAGACCAAGGCCAAGAATGGCTCGGCCCTGGTCACCGATCCCACGACGGGCGAGATTCTGGCGGCATGCTCGTATCCGACATATGACCAGACCGATCTGGAAAACGCCAAGACCGAGGACATGAACTTGCGCCTGGTTACCGATGCCTACGAGCCCGGCTCGGTCTTTAAGACACTTGTGGCCGGTGCCGGCTTCGACTTGGGCGCCGTGCGTTCGAGCACGTCGTTTGAGGTGCCGGCGAGCATTAAGGTTGGCGACGACACCGTTACCGACGCCGATAAGCGCGACTACACCATGACCATGGACGTGCGCGAAATGATGCGCCGTTCGTCCAATGTGGGCTTTGTCCTGGTGGGACGCAAGATCGGCGCCGATGATTTTGCCACCTATGTGGACAAGTGGGGCATCGGTCATAGCTCCGGTGTCGATTTTCCGGGTGAGAGTCTGGGTATCGTCAAGGAGCGCGACCAGTACGACGGCGCCACGCTAGGCTCGATGAGCTTTGGCCAGGCGCTGTCCGTCTCGCCGATTGAGGTCGCACGTGCCGTGGGCGGCATCGCGAACGGCGGTGTGATGATGACTCCGCACTTCTATAAGTCCAGCAAGGGCGATGAGAAGGACTGGGGCGAAGGCGAGCGTGCGATTTCGGAGGACGCTGCCGCCCAGGTGACATCGTGCATGCAGACGGTCGTGTCCGAAGGCACGGGCGTTGGCGGTGCGGTCGATGGCTATGACGTGGCGGGCAAGACCGGTACGGCCGAGCGTGCTGACGAGAACGGCGGCTACCTCAAGGAGAACTACATGTCGTCCTTTATGGGCTTTGCGCCGGCACAATCGCCCAAGGTGCTGTGCTATATCACACTCGATGGAACGCCGAGCGGCTCGGATGCCGCCGCGGTGCCATTCCAGTCCATTATGGCCAACGCACTCGACGTGCTGGGTATCCCGCGCACGAAGTAGGGGGTTAGAATCTTGAGCGTGGTCTGCCGTTTGATCTGAAGGGTGTTCACATGCCCTGCACCACGCGCGCATGGCACTGGGATACAATACGCCGATAGCATTATTAGGTTTACAGGGGAGCTGCAATGATAGAGATTGCCGTCAACAACCTCGCGGCCTCAACGGGGGCCCGAACCGTGACGGAAGAAGTCGATCGGGTATGCCGCGGGTGCGTTATCGACTCGCGTCAGGTCGAGGAGGGGACGATCTTTGTCGCCTTCCCCGGCGAAAAGGTCGACGGCAATGATTTTGCCTCCCGTGCCATCGAGTCGGGTGCCGGTGCCGTCGTGATGACGCGTGAGCCCGATGCCGAGCTGGTTTCGCTGGCGCAGGACAAGGGATGCGCCATCTTGCTGACCGACGACCCCGAGGAGTTCTTGCTGCGCCTGGCGCATGTATATCGCTTGGAGCTTGGCTGCCTGGTCGTCGGCATTACCGGTTCGATTGGCAAGACGACGACCAAGGACGTGCTCGCCGCCGTGCTCGCCAAGCGTTATCGCGTCTGGGCCACCAAAGGCAATTTCAACAACCTGATCGGCATGCCGCTCACGGTGCTTTCCGCTCCGGCCGATACCGAGGTTCTGGTGCTCGAGATGGGCATGAACCATTTTCATGAGATTGAGCGCCTGTCCCAGTCTGCCAACCCCAATCTTGCCATCGTGAGCAAGATCGGAACCTCCCACATCGGTATTCTGGGCAGCCGCGAGAACATCGCCCGCGCCAAGTCCGAGATTGTCCAGGGCATGTGCGCCGCCGGCGACTTCTCGCCGTTGCTGGTTTTGGGCGGCGAGGACGACTTTACGCCGTTCATTCGCGATACGTTCGCCCAGCCTGCGGGTATTGACGTGATGCTGGCCGGTGTCTCGGACGACGACGAGGTCCGCGCACGCGACATTCGCGTCGACGACGAGGGCCATCCGGTCTTTACGCTCGACTTTGGTCAGGGCGACACGGTCGATACCATGCTGGCCATTCCCGGCGTGCAGTCCGTGCCCAATGCCGTCAAGGCCGCCGCGGTCGCCTATTGTCTGGGCGTGACGCCCGAGCAGATCGATGCTGCATTTAGGGGCCTTACGATCACCGGTCACCGCCAGGAGATCAAGCGTGCCAAGAGCGGAGCACGCATCATCGACGACTCCTATAACGCCAGTGCCGAGTCTATGGCTGCCGGCCTCGATTTGCTGTGCTCGCTTATCTGTGACGGTTCGCGCATGGCGATCTTGGGCGAGATGGGCGAGATGGGCGACGAGGCTCCCCGTATGCATGAGCTCGTGGGCGCCTATGCCGCCGCCAAGAAGCTCGACATGCTCGCGTGCGTCGGCGGTGAGCTGGCTCAGCTCATGGCCGATGCCGCACACATGATGGGTATGGATGAGGACCGCATCCAGGTGTTCTCCGATTATCAGCAGGTGCTCGACCGCATGGGCG
>CAJMNP010000131.1 GCA_905214895.1 uncultured bacterium
AACGATCCGTACTCCATAGTGCCTCCTTGGGCGCCCCACGCCGGCATGCGCGGCGATTCGTAATTTATTGCGATGGACTTAATCTATCACGGCTTCATAACGTTGCGGCGGTGGCGGTCTATACTTAGACGAACTGCAACATACCGCTTCGCGAAAGGTCGCATCCCATGCAGACGATCTACCAGAAGATGGAAACCACCGAACTCGATGCCGCCATCGAGGCGCTCAAAGCCGAGGTCGCCGAGGTCAAGGCCAAGGGCCTGACGCTCGACATGGCCCGCGGCAAGCCGTCGCCCTCCCAGGTGGACATCTCGCGCCCCATGCTCGATATCCTCAATGCCGATGCCGATCTGCACGACGGCAACGTCGACTGCTCCAACTATGGCTGCTTCGAGGGCATTCCCTCGGCACGCAAGTTGGCAGGGGAGTTCCTGGGCTGCCCCGCCGAGCAGACGCTCGTGCTGGGTTCGTCGAGCCTTTTGATCGAGCACGACATCGCCGGCATGTTCTGGCGCTGTGGCTCGTGCGGCAGCGAGCCCTGGGACGCCTACGAGGCCGCGCACGACGGCAAGAAGGTCAAGTTCCTGTGCCCCGTTCCCGGCTACGACCGCCACTTTGGCATTACCGCCGACTTGGGCATCGAGAACGTCCCCGTCGCGATGACCGACAACGGCCCCGACATGGACGAGATCGAGCGCCTCGTTGCCGCCGACGATTCCATCAAGGGTATCTGGTGCGTGCCCAAGTATTCCAACCCCACGGGCATCACCTTTAGCGAGGACACTGTGCGCCGCCTGGTCGAGATGCCCACGGCCGCGCCCGATTTCCGCATCTTCTGGGACAACGCCTACTGCGTGCACGACCTGTACGACGAGACCGACGAGCTTGCAAACATCTTTGACCTCGCTCGCGCGGCGGGCACCGAGGACCGCGTGGTGGCCTTTGCCTCGACGTCCAAGATTACCTTCCCGGGCGCCGGCATCGGCTTTATCGGTGCGAGCCCCGCGGTCATCGCCGAGTTCTCCAAGCGCCTGAAGGCCGGCCTCATCAGCGCCGACAAGCTCAACCAGCTGCGTCATGTGCGTTTCCTTCCCACCATCGAGGCGGTCAAGGAGCACATGAAAAAGCATGCCGAGTTTTTGCGTCCGCGCTTTGAGGCCGTCGAGCGCAAACTCACCGAGGGCTTGGGCGACACGGGTTGCGCCACCTGGACGCATCCCCGCGGCGGCTACTTTGTGAGCTTCGATGGCCCCGAGGGCTCGGCCCAGAAGGTCGCCGCGCTTTGCGCCGACTTGGGCGTCAAGCTCACACCGGCCGGTGCTACCTGGCCCTATGGCAAGGACCCGCGCGACACCAACATCCGCATCGCGCCGAGCTATCCCACGGTCGAGGACCTGGAGGCTGCGCTCGATGTGCTGGTGCTGGCCGTTAAGCTTGTCGCTGCCGAGCTTGCGCGTGCCGAGCGCGCCTAACGCGCGGCTTCCCGTACTATCCGCACTTTCGATACGTAAAGGAGCGTATACATGGATTTGGGTATTTCCACCAACCCCACGCCAGAGCTCTACACCATTAAGGTCACCGGCGAGATTGATATTTCTAACGCCGATAGCCTGCGCAATGCCATCGACCTGGCGCTCGAGCAGCCCACTGAGGCCGTTGAGCTCGATTTTGCCCAGGTGAGCTACATCGATTCGACGGGCATTGGCGTGCTCGTGGGCGCCGCGCACCACGCGGTCGACCACGGCAAGCGCTTTAGCTGCATCAATGTGCAGCCCCCGGTGATGCGCGTGGTTCAGCTGTTGGGTGTCGACCAGGAGATTTCGATCACCGCTGCATAATCTATGCCCCCAAAAGGGCGTGCCGTTTGGCATATGTTTGTGATGCGCTCGGACGTTTTGGCGTCCGGGCGCTATACTTGACCGAATGAATAGACGAGTTCCGGCCGAATGGCGCGGTGCGGGCTCGACTCACATCGAGCCTTGGAGGTATGTGTGTTTGGTATTGGAGAGGGTGAGCTCGCGATCATCGTGGTCTTCGGCTTTTTGCTGTTTGGCCCGGATAAGCTCCCACAGATGGGCCGCACGATCGGCCGTGCCATCCGTCAGTTCCGCGAGACGCAGGAAAAGATGACGGCCGTTGTTCAGTCCGAGATAATCGATCCGGTGAGCGAGGCCGCGTCGGCCCCGGTCAAGCCCAAGAAGGCTGCTACGACCGACGACGATTCCGATGCGGACGAGGATGCCACCGAGACGGCAGCGCCCGCCAAGAAGGAGACCTTTGCCGAGCGTCGCGCCCGTCTTGCTGCCGAGAAGGCCGCAAGCGAGGGTGCTGCTGAGGGCGAGGGTGCTGCTGAGGAGTCCGAGGCCGAGAGCGCCGAGCCTGCCGCTGCCGCCAAGCCTGTCGTCGAGCCCGAGCCTGCTGCAGAGCCGGAGCCCGAGCCCGAGCCGGCAGAGCCCACGACGGCTGACCTCTACGCCCGTCGTCCCCGCAAGCGCAAGGCCGTCGTCGACCAGCTCGCTCGCGAGCTCGAGGCCGAGGACGACGCCGCTGCCGCCGACGCCTCGAAGGGAGGCGATGAGTAATGCCTATCGGACCTGCGCGCATGCCGCTCTTCGATCACCTGGGAGAGCTCCGTCGCCGCTTGACCATCGTGGTCGTGTCGGTATTTGCCGCAGCCATCGTGCTGTATTTCGCCACGCCCGTGGTGCTCGACATCCTGGAAGACCCCATCCGCTCCTTTGTGCCGGACGGTAAGTTCTACATCACCACCACGCTCGGCGGCTTTGGCCTGCGCTTCTCGCTGGCCATCAAGATGGCCGTGGTCATGTGCACGCCCATGATCATCTGGCAGATCCTGGCATTTTTCCTGCCGGCGCTGCGTCCCAACGAGCGCAAATGGGTCGTGCCCACGGTGCTCGCCTCGACGGTGCTGTTCTTCCTGGGCGCTATCTTCTGCTACTTCATCATTATCCCGGCAGGCTTTGAGTGGCTCATCGGCGAGACCTCGGCCGTTGCTACGGCGCTGCCCGATCTGGAGAACTACGTTAACATGGAGCTGCTCTTTATGATCGGCTTTGGTGTGGCGTTTGAGCTGCCGCTCATCATCTTCTACCTGTCTGTTTTCCACATCGTGTCCTACGCGGCCTTCCGCAGCGCCTGGCGCTACGTGTACGTAGGCCTGCTCGTGGGTTCGGCTGTGATCACGCCCGACGGCTCGCCCGTCACCCTGGGCCTTATGTACGGCGCCCTGCTCTCGCTCTACGAGATCTCGCTCGCTATCGCCCGCGTGGTCATTACCGCGCGCGAGGGCAAGGAGGGCCTGTTCGTGAGCCGTCTGGACCTGTTCTCGGACGATGAGGACGACGAGGAGTAAATCGGTATGCACGAGGTTGGCATTGTCAACGGCATACTCGATACAGTGATTCGCGCGGCGCGTGGGGCGGGGGCCTCGCGCGCCGTTTTGGTGACGCTGCGTATCGGGGATATGACCGAGGTCGTGCGCGAGGCGCTCGACTTTGCGTGGGAGACGTTTCGCGACGAGGACCCGCTCACGCGCGGCTGCGAGCTTGCCGTGGAGGAAGTCCATCCACAAAGCGA
>CAJMNP010000132.1 GCA_905214895.1 uncultured bacterium
CTGCGCCTGTTCGACCTGGCGAGCGTCGACGACGGCCTGGTCCCCGGCAGCTCCATCGACTTCGACAAGACCGAGATCGCCAAGAACCTCACCCTGTTCCTCTATCCGGATGATTCCGACGAGCAGGGCCGCCTACTTCGCATCTACCAGGAATACTTCATGGTAAGCAACGCCGCCCAGCTCCTGATCGACGAGGCCATCGAGCGCGGCAGCAACCTGCACGATCTGGCCGACTACGCCGTGGTCCAAATTAACGACACGCACCCCACCATGGTCATCCCCGAGCTCATCCGCCTGCTCACCACCGAGCATGGCATCGAGTTTGACGAGGCCGTGACCATCGTACGCTCCATGGTCGCCTACACTAACCACACGATTCTTGCCGAGGCGCTCGAGAAGTGGCCGCTCGCCAGCCTGCAGAAGGTCTCCCCTGCCATCGCCGACATTATCGTCAGGCTCGATGAGATCGCGAAGGCCGAGCACGATGACCCGCGCGTCGCCATCATCGACGAGCACGACACCGTCCACATGGCCCACATGGACATCCACTTTGGCTTCTCCATCAACGGCGTAGCCGCCCTCCACACCAAGATCCTGGAGGACACCGAGCTTCATCCGTTCTACGAAATCTATCCCGAGAAGTTCTCCAACAAGACCAACGGCATCACCTTCCGCCGCTGGATCCATGGAGCCAACCCCGCGCTCGCCAGCCTGCTCGACGATGTGATCGGCACCGACTGGCGCAGCACCGGCGATCTGAGCAAACTCGCCAAGTTCGCCGACGACAAGGACGTTCTTGAGCGCCTGGCCGCCACCAAGGTCGAGGCCAAGGCCATCATGCGCCAGTTCATGGCGCTCGAGCAGGGCGTGACCATTCCCTCCAACGCCATCATCGATGTCCAGGTCAAGCGCATCCACGAGTACAAGCGCCAGCAGATGCTCGCGCTCTACATCATCTGGAAGTACCTCGATATCAAGAACGGCAACAGACCTAAGCACCCCGTCACCATCATCTTTGGCGGCAAGGCGGCGCCTGCCTACACTATCGCGCAGGACATCATCCATCTGATCTTGACGCTGTCGCAGTGGATTGCAAACGACCCCGACGTGGCTCCCTACCTGCAGGTCGTCATGATCGAGAACTACAACGTCACCGCCGCCGAGCGCGTGATCCCCGCCGCTGATATCTCCGAGCAGATCAGCCTGGCCTCCAAGGAGGCGAGCGGCACCTCCAACATGAAGTTCATGCTCAACGGCGCCCTAACCCTGTGCACGCTCGACGGCGCCAACGTGGAGATTGCCGAGCTCGTGGGCGACGAGAACATCTATACCTTTGGTGCCTCGTCCAAACAGGTCGAGCAGCTCTATGCCGACGGCACCTATGACGCCGGTGTGCTCTACCGCAAGCCCGGCATTAAACTGCTGGTGGACTTCATCACCAACCCGGCCTTTATGGCGACCGGCAATGCCGAGCGCCTGCAGCGCCTGCACGACGACATTAAGGGCAAGGACTGGTTTATGGCCCTGCTCGACATTGAGGAGTACATCCAGACCAAGGAGCGCGTGCTGGCAGACTACGAGGACCAGGACGCTTGGGTGCGCAAGGCGCTGATCAACATAGCCAACGCCGGCACCTTCTCGTCTGACCGCACGATCTCCCAGTACAACGACGAGATTTGGCACCTGAGCTAATTTCGTTTCCTTTACCCATCCTCTTGAAAGCGGAGTCGCGGCAGCGCGGCTCCGCTTTTTGTGCCCGCACGTTACCCTGTGACCCGACTCGACCAAACAATCTCGATCCATAACAACTACTCAACCAAAACAATCCCAGCTGTTACAGATTGAGACATACCGGCCCCTCCCCTTGGGTTTATCTCAATCTGTAACATCTAGCAGCTGAAATTCGCCTTTGGTGTTACAGATTTAGATGAAATGGTTAGCTCAGCGGAACCGTCTCGATCTGTAACATCTAACGTCCGAAATCGGCCCCACCTGTTACAGATCGAGACAAACGACCGGCCAGACAGCCCCAACACAAAGAAAGGCTCCCCTCTCGCCCAGTGGACGGGAAGGGAGCCTTATATGTGACCGCGGCAAAAGGATGGCAATACCGCAGTCGCCCAAAGGGAGGGCCTGGATGCACCGGGCCTAGATAAGGTTCTTGCCAGAGACTTTATCGAAGAGGTGGGTCGCGTTCTTCTCGAACTTGAACCAGATGGGGTCGCCAGCCTTGAGCGCGCCCTTGGCCTCGAGGTCGACGACGGGGATAATCAGGACAAACTGGCCGTCGGGAGCGGTCACGTGGACATGCTCGGTCGAACCCATGAGCTCAGTGACCTCGATGGTGCCCTGGAGCGCACCCTCCTCGCCCTTGTCGGCAAGCAGAATCTGCTCGGGGCGCACGCCGGCCGTGATCTCCTTCACGTCGCCGCCGTCCCAGTTGAGAGCAAGCTGAGCGCAGGTCTCGGGGGCGAGCGCCACGTTCATATCCTCGGTCTTGACGGTAAAGCCGTTGCCCGAGCGCACCAGCTGGGCATCGAAGAAGTTCATCTGCGGCACGCCGATGAAGCCCGCGACGAAGATGTTCGCGGGATGGTTGAAGACCTCCTGCGGCGTGGCGATCTGCTGGACAACGCCGTCCTTCATGACCACGATGCGGTCGCCAAGGGTCATGGCCTCGGTCTGGTCGTGAGTAACGTAGATGAAGGTGCCCTTGATTTCGTGACGCAGCTTAATGAGCTCGGCACGCATCTGGTTACGCAGCTTGGCGTCCAGGTTGGACAGCGGCTCGTCCATCAGGAAGACCTTGGGATCACGCACGATGGCGCGGCCGATGGCGACACGCTGGCGCTGGCCGCCCGAAAGCGCCTTGGGCTTACGGTCGAGGTACTGGGTAATGCCCAGAATCTCGGCCGCAGAGCGAACCTTACGGTCGATTTCGTCTTTGGGGACCTTCTTGAGCTCAAGCGTAAACGCCATGTTCTCGTACACCGTCATATTGGGGTACAGAGCATAGCTCTGGAACACCATGGCAATGTCGCGGTCCTTGGGTGCCACGTCGTTGACGCGCTTGCCGTCGATGAGCACGTCGCCCGAGGTGATGTCCTCCAGGCCGGCGATCATGCGCATCGTCGTGGACTTACCGCAGCCAGACGGGCCAACGAGGACGATGAACTCCTGGTCGTGAACGGTGAGGTTGAAGTCCTCTACAGCGAGCACACCGTCCTCGGTAACCTTGAGGTTGTGCTTCTTCTCCTCGGTCTTCTTCTTTTTGCCAAAGAAGCCCTTCTTTTTTGACTCGTTGTTGGGATACACCTTCTGAACATGTTTGAGAACGATCTCGGCCATGTCTCTACCTTTCGATACGCGGCGCCGCGCTGAGGGGCGCCGCAGAAACTTGCAAAACAGTTACGGCATCAGCCCTTGACGGCACCTGCCACCACACCGTCGATGATGTACTTCTGGCAGAAGATGTACATGATGACGATGGGGAT
>CAJMNP010000133.1 GCA_905214895.1 uncultured bacterium
GTGTCGAGCGAGATGTTGACGCGGTTAAGCCCGGCATCTTTGAGCTGCGGCGCCAGCTTGGGTAGCAGGGCGCCATTGGTGGTGAGCGAGATGTCCTCGATCTGCGGAATCGCGCGGATGTCACGAATGAGCGGGATGATACGGCGGCTGACCAGCGGCTCGCCACCCGTCAGACGCACGCGGCGAATGCCTTCCCCCGCTACCAAGCGCACAAAGCGGGCGATTTCCTCGGCACTGAGCAGCTCGTCGTGCGCGCGGGGTGCCACGCCGTCGGCTGGCATGCAATAGATGCAGCGGAAATTGCACTTGTCGGTAACGGCAATGCGCAGGTAGTTGATATCGCGGCCAAAACCGTCATGTTGCACGTGCCCGTCCACGCAACCCTCCCCTCACGCGGCGTTTTATTCTTCGGAAAACATAATACCCCACGAGAGAATCATGCCGACACCCGTACGACAGGACAGGTCGCTTCGAGCAAAACGGACTTTCCAAGCCCATCCTCAGCACGCAAACCATCACAACATTCGATGCTTTTCCCATTTTTGGCAAAAAACGTCGAATGTTGTGATGCTTTGCCTGCCCACGGCACCCCGTAGAAGGACCGGAACGTCCCTAAAGGCCGCCGTCCCAGTGCCGAATCACGAATTCTCGTAGGTCGTTCTGACGTTTCTGGAACGCTTCGCTTCGGTCGCACTTAAGGCCCATAGCGAGCGCGATGGCATTCATCGCCCGATGCAATTGCAGTTGATGGGCAAACTGAGTCCCGGTGAGGACGATCATCCTAAAGCCCAGCGCGCTCAGCACGGTCATACGCTCCGCATCCGACGCGCTGCGCTGTTTATCAAAATGGTCCGAGCCGTTGTATTCAATCCCCGTACCGTTTGCAGGCGCAAATACGTCGATCTCGAAATACCCGGCCTTAGCGAGATACTTGAACTCGTTGGGAACATCGACCCGATGGTTGAGCTCGATCTTGGCGTATCCCAGCCCTCCCTGGGAACGTTTTGCTACGACCATGATTGCGGTGGCCGTCTCCATGGGCGACCGTGCGCCATCGTGCACGCGCTTGAGCACGGCGACCGCGCGTATAGCCCCCTGGCGAGATCGGTTCTCATTGCAATAGGCAATCAAGTCGGCAACGGTATACCTCTGCCCCATCTCGATATAATCGCCTGTCGACAGATGATTCAAATGGTATCGGGCACAGATTTCGTAGCCATATTCCAGCTGCTCGGGCTCGCTCATCCACGAACCCGCTTGGACAAAGCACATGGCCTCATCAACCACCAGAAGGCCCTCTGCCACCTCGATAAGATGGCCTGGGGGTACCGGCGCTCCAAACACGTGGCACCTAAATCCAGCCGGCGTCGAGCGCTCAAAATCAAAGTTGACGAGCGTGTCGATATGATCGAGCTCTCCTCGTGGAATACCGAGCGAAACCAGATAGTCGGTAACGATCCCGACAGCCGTTGAAGCCCTCAGCCCTTTGGCATCGAGTCCCAATTTGGGCAGGCCCGCAGTCGGCTCCGCCTCGTTAGCAAGCGAGTCCTCATCGTATAGGCTGCTTGCTCGCGAGAGCGGCTCGGACGGGCGCGCCACGTTGTGGTACAGCCAGGCAGTCTTATGGGACAGGACGATCGGCAGGTCCATGAGCCCTCCAATGGAGTCGGATAACCAACCTTATTCCCCTGCCCACGGATCCGCACACCTTCGCGCTCAAGAAAGCGATTCCACCCGATCGAGTGGCAGAAAAACCATCACAACATTCGATGCTTTTCCCGATTTTGGCAAAAAACGTTGAATGTTGTGATGGTTTGAGGCGAGGTGAGGGGCACAGAGGGCCAAAGCATCGTGCTTGGAGCGTGACTATTTTCGCCCCACTGCCAACACAAACCTTGACTCTACAATCGTTGTGGGGTTTTCACTACACTGGTAGCTAAACGAACCAAGCCAGAAAGTACCCTGCCCATGGAACACGACCTCACACGCGGCAATGTCCTTAAGACCATCGCGGTCTTTGCCCTACCCTATATGCTCTCGTACTTTTTGCAGATGCTCTACGGCATGGCCGACCTGTACATGATGGGACAGTTTAGCGGAGCCGCCGGCATCACCGCCGTGGGCAATGGCGCGCAGACGCTCTATATCATTACCGTGACGCTCGTGGGCCTGGCCATGGGAACGACGGTCATCGTCGGCCACGCCGTGGGTTCGCGCCGGTTTGACCGCGCCGAGACCGCCATCGGCAACACCATCACGCTCTTTATGGGCGTCTCGGTGGTACTGGCCGCTGTCCTGCTCGCACTATGCCCGCAGGTTGTGGCGCTCATTGGCACGCCGCCCGAGGCGGTCGAAGGCACCGCTGCCTACCTGCGTATCTGCTTTGTCGGCATTCCGTTTATCGCCGCATACAACATCCTCTCGGCCATCTTTCGCGGCCTGGGCGATTCGCGCTCGCCCATGTACGTGATCGGCGTGGCATGCATCATTAACATCGCGCTCGATTTTCTGTTTATCGGCCACATGGGGCTCGGCCCCGTGGGCGCGGCGCTCGGCACGGTAACCGCCCAGACGGCGAGCGTGGCCCTCGCACTCGTGTGGCTCAAGAGCCGCCGCACGCATATCCACCTCAAGCGCAGCGACCTGCGCCCCCAGCCCGAGGTGCTCAGCAGCATTCTTAAGATCGGCGTGCCCGTGGCCGTGCAGGACGGCTGCATCCAGGTGGCGTTTATGTTTATCACCGTCATCGCCAACCACCGAGGGCTCGTTGACGCCGCCGCCGTGGGCTTGGTCGAGAAGATGATCAGCTTTTTGTTTATCGTGCCGAGTTCCATGGGCGCTACCGTCAGCGCGCTCACGGCGCAAAACGCCGGCGCGGGCAAAGGCGACCGCGCGCGTCAAGTGCTCAAGGACGCCATGACGATCTCGGTGGTGTACGGCTGCCTGATCACGGTGCTGATGTGGCTGGTGGCGCCGGCGTTTATCGGCTTTTTTGCCAAGGACGCCGCGGTGGTCGCGGCCGGCACCGGCTATATGCGCAGCTATATTTTCGACGCAATCTTTGCCGGCATCCACATTTGCTTTAGTGGCTTTTTCGCTGCGTATGGCAAGAGTTACATCGGCTTTGCGCACAACGTACTGGCCGTGGTGTTCATTCGCGTGCCGGGCGCGTGGCTGCTGTCGAACGCCTATTCCAACACGCTGTTCCCCATGGGCATCGCCTCGCCGTGCGGGTCGATTCTGTCGGCGGTCATTTGTGTTGTCGCGTTTACCGTGCTCAACCGCCGCGGAGCTTTTGACAAATTGGCAGCGTAGCGGGGCGACGCGAGATCGCCCTTATCGACGACATCATCAGCGACGACCCGGCAACCTACGTAACGCAGATCACGGTGCCGGTTGCCCCAGCAAAGTAAGAACCGCCCGGAAGGCATCGTGCTTCCGGGCGG
>CAJMNP010000134.1 GCA_905214895.1 uncultured bacterium
GCTGCTTGCGGTAGATGCAGGCGCGCTCGTTCATCCAGCTGCCAAAGACGGCCTGAATGGCAAGGCGCAGCTGGAGCTCCGGATCGTGCGGAAAGACGGGCTTGCCTTCCGCGACCTCGAGCTCGGGGTACTGGGCGGCCTCGACGTTGTCAGAGAAAATGCACTTGAAGGTCTCGACGAGCTCCTGCAGGTCCTCGGCCGAAAGCTCGGAGTCGACGCGAACGCCGGCGACCAGGCGGGCCTGGGTCAGGGCATTCTCAAACAAGTCGGCATCGACACCCATGACGACGTTGGAGAACATCTGGATAAAGCGACGATAGCTGTCCCAGGCAAAGCGCGGGTTCTGCGTCTGGGCGATAAGGCCCTGAACGGACTCGTCGTTGAGGCCCAAGTTGAGGACCGTGTCCATCATGCCGGGCATTGAAAACGGAGCGCCCGAGCGCACCGAGACGAGCAGCGGGTCACGGGCATCGCCGAGCTTCTTGCCGCAGCGAGCCTCGAGGTCGGCCTCGGCGGCAACGATCTCGTCGAGCGCGCCTTCGGGCCAGACGTTGCCGGCACCAGAGTACTCTACGCAGGTCTGGCAGGTAATGGTAAAGCCACCGGGAACCGGCAGGCCGATACGGCTCATCTCGGCAAGGTTCGCGCCTTTGCCGCCAAGCACGAAGTTCATGGACTTGTCGCCCTCGGTGACACAGGTGCCCTGGGCATCGGCTCCAAAACGGTAAACCCTCTTGCAAGCGCTCACGATACTTCCCCTTCCATGCGCTCTCGCGCACGACCGTGGTAACGAATCGACCCGCCGGGTGCGGGCCGTGAGGGAACTATACGGCGAGATTTGAACGGGCTTGAGCAGAGGATACGCGGTTTGGTAAACGTGCTAAAACTTGCGGTAAATGGTAGGTAAAGGTGGTTACCTTATGAAGATACCACTACAATAAATTAGCAGGTCAAATGTAGGGTTCTTGCTAAATCGCTTTAGCAAAACCAGTCAATTTGAGACGGGGCATTTTAATCCACCTAGTCATCTGGGATGATTTTTTAATCCCCGTCCCAGAAAAATCATCCCAGAAAGGACTACTGCTGTTGAGCGCGGCGGGCGGCACGGCGGGCTCTTGCCTCTTGAATCTCTTCGAGATGAGCGATGATCTCGGAGGCGCTTTCCTCGATCGCCTTGCCGTCGGTGCGCACCACAAAGCAGCCCAGACGTTTCATGAGGGCGCGAGCCTCCTCGAGCTCACTGCGTACACTCTCAGGCTCGGCATAGGAGCCGGCAACGGCGCGGGCATAGTCGTCGCCCAGGCGGCTATCGCGAATCTCGGAAATCACATCGACGGTCGAAATCAGACCGAAGAGACGCATCGGATCGACCTCGTAAATCGACTTGGGCGGCTCCATACCGTGCGCCAACGGAACGTTGGCGACTTTGTAGCCCTGATAGGCCAAATACATCGACAGCGGTGTCTTGGATGTTCGCGACACGCCCAGCAGCACGATATCGGCACCCGACAGATCATCGCAGCCGCGCCCGTCATCGTGCTCGACAAAGTACTCCATGGCCTCGATACGATGGAAATAGCGATCGTCGGTCTTGTGAATCACGCCCGCAATGCCCTTGGGCGGCGTACCGATGAGGGACGACAGCACCGCAAGCGTCGGGCCGATCAGGTCGACCGAGCGAATGTGCAGCATGCCCAAGTAGTCGAGCACGCGAGCACGAAGCGCCGGATCGACGATGGTATGGAACACGGCGATATCGCGATGGTCGGCATCAACTCGCGGGCCCACAAACGACTTGACCTGCTCCACCGAGGTCACCTTAGGCAGACGTAAAACACGAAAAGCCCCTTCATCAAATTGCCCGGACGCCGCAAGCACCACCTCACAAGCGGTATCACCGAGCGAGTCGGAGATAACGATAACGGTGGGACGAGCGGTGACCGGGCAATCCATGCGGGGCTCCTTTTGCGCTTATGCGCAGGCTAGCTTACTTTTTGCGAGCAAGCTCACCGATGTTGGCGATGCCGGAGAAAACGGCCTCGAAGCGGTTGAGCAGCTTAAGGCGATTATCGCGGAGCTGCTCGTCCTTGTCCATGACCATAACCTCGTCAAAGAAACGGTCGATGGGCGCGCGTAGGGCGGCGAGGGCGGCAAACGCGGAAGGATAATCCTCGGCGGCGAGAGCGGCATCGACGGCGGTCTGAGCGGCCTCAGAGGCGTCGGCAAGCGCAAGCTCGACCTCGCCCATCAGAGCGCGATCGTACTCCGCGCCCAGTTCGGGCTTGGAGATATGCGCCGCGCGGGCGTAAGCGGTCGCCAGGTTGTCGAAGGTCTCGGCGTCGTTCTTGCGGGCCTCATCGAGGGCGGCGCAGCGGGCGAAGAAGACCGACGGGGCAATGATGTGCACCGCGGAAACGGCGGCAACGGTGTCGGCCGGGATCTTCTCGTCGCGGGCCATGCTCACCAAACGGCCGTGGAAGAAGTCGCGAACCTGCTGGGCGACCTCGGCGGCGTCGAACTCAATGCCCTGCTCGCTATAGAGCTCGAGCGCAAAGTCGATGAGCGACGTGGGGTCGATCGGCAGACGGTCGCGTAGGATGTTGATGATGCCGATGGCGGCACGACGCAGCGCGTACGGATCGGAAGAGCCGGTCGGGGGCTCGCCGATAGCAAAGATGCCGGCAATGGTATCGAGCTTGTCGGCGCAAGCCACGATGCAGCCAGCGGTGCCCTCGGGTAGCTCGTCGCCGGCAAAGCGGGGACGATAGTGATCGCGAATAGCGTGAGCGACCTCGTCGTTCTCCCCCATCGCGCTGGCGTAGTAACCGCCCATCACACCCTGCTGGCTCGTGAACTCGACAACAGCGTTGGACACCAGGTCGGCCTTGCACAGGTGAGCGGCGCGGCCGGCATCGGCGGCCAGGTGGGCACCCAGGTGAGCCTCACGGGCAATAGCGAGCGCGAGCTGCTCAATACGCTCGGACTTGGCGAGCACGCTGCCGAGCTTCTCCTGGAAGGCAACCTTGGCCAGGCGCTCACGGAACTCGTCGAGGGAGATCTTCAGATCCTCCTCGTAGAAGAACTTGGCGTCGTCCAGGCGGGCGCGCACGACGCGCTCGTTGCCGTCAATCACGCGCTCGGCGTTCTCAGGCTTGCTGTTGGAGACGACCACGAACTCACGCGTCAGCTTACCCTCGCCGTCATAGATCGGGAAGTAGCGCTGGTTGGTGAGCATAGACTCGCAGATGATCTCGTGCGGGACCTCGAGGAACTCCTCATCGAAGGTACCGACGAGCACCGTCGGCCACTCGCAGAGGTTGATGACCTCCTCAAAGACCTTCTTGGGCGTATCGACGTGGCAGCCGGGGCGCGCAGCCTCGACCTCGGCGATACCGGCAAGGATGGCCTCGCGACGGCGCTCGGCAGAAAGCACGCCGGCGTCC
>CAJMNP010000135.1 GCA_905214895.1 uncultured bacterium
CTGCCATCGCGCTGCCGAGCTCCGATATCGTGCTGCTGCGCACGTTTTTGGGCGCACTCTCGCTTGTCACCATCCTCGCCATCACCCAACGCCATAAGTTGCAGGCGCCATCTCGCCCCCGCGAAGCCGCAGCCCTGATCCTCTCGGGAGCCGCGCTGGGTGCCAGCTGGATTTTTCTGTTCCGCGCCTACCAGACGATCGGCGTCGGCGTATCCTCCCTGCTGTACTACTGCGGCCCCATCATCGTCATGGCGCTGTCCCCACTCATCTTTGGCGAAAAACTGACCGGCGGCAAAATCGCCGGCTTTATCGCCGTTGCTTGCGGTGCTTTTCTCATCGCGGCGCAAGGTCTCGGCGGCAATATGCCCATTGCTGGTATCGCCTGTGGCATTGCCTCGGCCTTCTGCTATGCGCTGATGGTCATCGCTAGCAAGGGTGCGCCACACATCGAAGGCCTCGAAAACTCCACGCTCCAGGTGAGCGCCGCCTTTGTGACCGCGCTGGTCCTTACGCTCGTCACCCAAGGCGCTCCCTCGTTTTTCTCCCCCGGCATCGCCGCAGGCATCGATTGGCGCGCCGTCGCTATGCTCGGCGTCGTCAACACCGGCATCGGTTGCCTGCTCTACTTTAGCGCCGTCGCCAAACTGCCTGTGCAGACCGTCGCGGTCGTCGGCTACCTCGAGCCGCTTTCGGCCGTCGTGTTCTCGGCCGTCCTTTTGGGCGAAGCCATAACGCCGGTCCGCCTGATGGGCGCCGCGCTCATCATCGGCGGTGCGATCTTTTGCGAACTCGCCGGTAAGCGCGCAAGCGCCAAGGCCGGTATCGCCCAGGCAGTACGCGCTTAAAAGCCCCTGTTTTGAAATGCTACCTGCGTACATAAATAATCCCCAGCTGGGGATTATTGTCTAAAATAACCTGATGTGCCAAACTGCTCTTATATGTATAAAGATGGCATAAAGGTCCACTGCTCTTTGCAGAGGCCAGATGTCTAAGGGAGTCCACGTGGCACACAACAAAATGGAGGCAAACCTCCAAGGCCAGCACGGGCAGGGCGGGCATGGCGCCATCCCCCTTTCCGCTGGAATGCTGCTCGTAACGCTCGGCGTCGTCTACGGAGACATCGGCACGAGCCCCATGTACACCATGAAATCAATTGTCGCCAACAACGGCGGCATCGGTACCGTCAGCGAGGACATGATCTTAGGCGCGCTCTCGCTCGTCATCTGGACCATGACGCTCGTGACCACGGTCAAGTACGTGGTAATCGCCATGAAGGCCGATAACCACAACGAAGGCGGAATCTTCGCCCTGTTCAGCCTGGTGCGCAAAGTGGCACCATGGCTGATTCTGCCCGCCATGATCGGCGGTGCGGCACTGCTTGCCGACGGCATCCTCACCCCCGCCGTCACGGTTACCACAGCCATCGAGGGTTTGCGCACCATCGAATGGGGCCATGCGCTTTTGGGCGACGGCCAGACCAATGTGATTATCATCACCATCATCATTATCTGCGGTCTGTTTGCCATGCAGCGCGCCGGCACCTCGTCAATCGGCAAGCTGTTCGGCCCGCTTATGACGCTATGGTTCCTATTCTTGGCCGGCGCCGGTCTGTTCAACATGCTCGGCAACCTGTCCATCCTACGTGCGCTCAACCCCATCCGCGGCATCATGTTCCTGTTCTCGCCCATCAACCACTCGGGCATCATGGTGCTCGGCTTCGTCTTCCTGTCGACGACCGGCGCCGAGGCGCTCTATTCGGACATGGGTCACGTGGGCAAGGCTAACATTTACGCATCCTGGCCATTTGTTAAGGCAGCCCTCATCCTTAACTATCTGGGTCAGGGCGCTTGGCTGCTTGCCAACAACTCCAATCCCCAGATGCTCGCGATGGATATCGTCAACCCGTTCTATATGATGCTTCCCGAGCCCCTGCGCCCCTTTGCCATCGTGCTTTCGGCCGTAGCGGCCATCATCGCCTCGCAGGCGCTCATCACCGGCTCGTTCTCGCTGGTATCCGAGGCAACCCGTCTCAACCTTATGCCGCACCTGCGCATCCACTACCCCAGCGACACCAAGGGCCAGCTCTATATTCCGCTCGTCAACAACATCATGTGGATCGGCTGCATCTTCATTGTGCTGCTGTTCCAGAACTCCGAGCGCATGGAGAGTGCCTACGGCCTCGCCATCACCGTGACCATGCTCATGACCACGACGCTTTTGACGAGCTACATCGCCGGCATTCTCAAGCACAGGCTGGGTGCCTGCGTCTTCGCTCTGCTCTTTGGTGCCATTGAGCTATGCTTCTTCGCCTCGTGCCTCACCATGTTTTTTGACGGCGGCTACGTTATGATCTTCCTGGCGGCACTGCTGTTCGGCCTTATGTACGTATGGCGCCGCGGCACCGCCATCGAGCGCACGCAGACGATCCTGTTGCCCGTCTCCAAGTACATCGATCAGCTCGACCGCCTGCGCAACGACGAGACCTACCCCGTGCTCGCCGACAACCTGGTGTTCCTCACCAACAGCCCCGACCCGCTCACGCTCGACCGCGACGTGCTCTACTCCATCTTGGATAAGCATCCCAAGCGCGCCAAGGCATACTGGTTCATCAACGTACACGTTACCGATGAGCCCTATACGCACGAGTATTCCGTCGAGACCTTTGGCACGGACTTTTTGTTCCGCGTGCGCCTGGACCTGGGCTTTAAGGTCAACCAACGCATCAACGCCTACCTGCGCCAGATCGTCGGCGACCTGATGGCATCGGGCGAGCTACCGCCGCAGCATCACACCTACTCCATCTACGAAACACGCGGCAACGTGGGCGACTTCCGTTTTTGCATGCTGCGCAAGATGCTTGCCCCCGAGACGGACATCAACCGCAACGACCATCGCGTCATGGCCATCAAGTACGCCGTCCGCCGCGCCTGCGGAAGCCCGGCACGCTGGTACGGTCTTGAGAACTCGGCCATCATCATCGAGTACGTGCCCCTCTTTGCCCGCATGCGCCCGGCGGTCAAACTCGTACGCACCCATGTGCCGCTCGAGATCCAGATCGAGGAAGCCGAGGAAATGGAAGTCGACATCTTCTCGGACGACCTGGTCAACGGCAACGAGGCCGGCAGGAACATGAACGTCGACCCCACTGAGCTGCTCGAGAGCGTCGCCGATACGCCCGAACAGCAACAGCTCGACGGCCTCGAGAGCGAACAACTCAACGACGCCAACTTCTAGCGACGTTGCGTATCAACGACAGCGGCCCTGCACCTCACGGGAGATGCAGGGCCGCTTTGCATTGCAGTAAAGCTATCGGCTACGAACGACGCGGCTCAGGAACCACGAGCCTATCGGGGCTCGCGCCCTCGGCATCCATCAGACTCACGTAGCGAATCGACGGATCCCCATACATCGCGTAGTAATAATTGCCCGTGCGCGCGCTAA
>CAJMNP010000136.1 GCA_905214895.1 uncultured bacterium
GCCTCGTGGGCTTTGGCGGCAAGCCGTGGGTCACGCTCGGCCAAAGCTACGGCGGCTTTTTGACGCTGAGCTACCTGTCGCTCTTCCCCGAGGGCGTGGCGGCGAGCTTTACCTGTGGTGGCATCCCCCACGTCCCGGCGAGCGCCAGCGAGGTCTACGCGCACACCTTCCCGCGCATGGCCGCCAAAACGCAGCAGTATTACGACCGCTACCCCGCCGACGTCGAGCGCGTGGCGGTTCTTGCCGATGCGCTTGAGGAGCAGAGGCCCGTGCTGCCCGACGGCTCGCCAATGACGGTGGAGCGCCTGCAGCTTATGGGCAGCGACTTTGGCATGAAGCCGAGCTTTGAGCGCATGCATTGGATTATCGATCACGCTTTTGTTGACGGCGACGGCACGCTGAGCTGCGGTGCCTCAGTATCCGATGGCTTTTTGATGCGCGCCTTCGAGCGCACCAACACGCGCACGAACCCGCTGTACTGGACGCTTCAGGAGTTCATCTACGCCGACGGCGACACCATGCCCATTCGCTGGGCCGCGGCAGAAGAGAAAGCTCATCGTGCCGAGTTCGACACCCTCGCGCGCCCGCTCATGTTTACCGGCGAGGCCATGTTCCCGTGGATGTTTGAGCAGATGCCCGAACTTAAGCCCTTCAAGCCCGCGATGGATCTGCTGATGGAAGACACCAGCTGGGACAAGATCTACGACCCGCAGCGCCTGGCGTGTAACGAGGTGCCGCTCCAAGCCGCCGTGTACTTCGATGACATGTACGTGGACTCGGGCATGCAGCTCGACACGCTCAGCCGCGTAGGCAACTCGCACGCCTGGGTGACCAACGAGTTCGAGCACGACGGCCTGCACGGCAGCGTGGTATTCAAGCACCTCTTCGACGAAGCCCTCAACCGCGGAGACCTGCGCCGAATTATCTAGCGAAGGAGTGTCCCCGCCTGCCGGCAGTGGGACCCCGCCGCCTCAACGAGTTGCGGTGAAATAGGGACTGTTAAAGGCTTTAAAGCCGCCAAACCATCCCTATTTCACCGCAACTTACGATATACCGACGTTACGGCCATCGCAGGTAGAAGGCGGAAAGCGAAAACGCCCCTAAGCGAGCAAGGTGACGTTAAAGAGGAGGGCATGCACCTTTTGGTCATGCCCGACGATTGAACGTCAGATTGCCGCTTAGGGGCGTTTGCAGCGTCAATTGGCTAGGCATAGACCTGATGGTCATGCCTCGCCTTTTGAATGACAAATTGTCGCTCTGGGCGGCGCGCAGCGTCGACCCGTTAGGCGAAGACGATTAAGTTGTCCCTGTGGATCGCGGGCTTCTCGGCCAGGTCTGCCAGCAGGCGGTTGCTGGCAATCTGGTCCTGACGGCGTCCGGCTGCAAGTTCCAGCACGTCCGAATCGGCCTCGGCGATACCGCGCGCGACAACCATGCCGCTCGGGTCGCACACGTCGAGCACATCGCCCTCGGCAAAATCTCCATCGACCTGGCGAATACCCACCGCGAGCAGCGATGAGCCGCGGCTGACCAACGCCTTTGCGGCACCGTCATCAACCGTCACCGAGCCGTGCGCCTTGTCACCCAGCGCGATCCACAGCTTGCGGGGCGCGATGTCCAGGCGCTCCGCCGGCGGATCGAACAGCGTACCCACGCTCTCGCCACGGGCCAGGCGCACGAGCGCATCGGGCTCCTCGCCCGAGCAAATCACGCTCTGAATGCCGGCCGTCATCAAAATGCGGCTCGCGCGGATCTTGGTGATCATGCCGCCGGTGCCCACCGACGTCGAAGAATCGCCCGCCGAGGCGATGATCTTGGCATCGATTTTACGCACGACCGGGATAAACTCGGCCGTCGGATCCTCATGCGGATTGGCGGTGTAGAGGCCGTCGATGTCCGAAAGCGTCACGCACAGGTCCGCCGAAACCAAACAGCTCACGAGGGCCGCGAGTGTATCGTTGTCGCCGAACTTGATCTCGTCGACGGTGACGGTGTCGTTTTCGTTGACGACCGGCACCACGCCCAGCTCCACCAGGCGCAGCAAAGCGTCGCGCGCGTGCAGGTAGGAAGTACGGCGCGCCGTGTCGTGGCGCGTGAGCAGCACGAGCGAGGTGAGTAGGTCGCGCGCATGAAACTCCTCGTCGTAGGCCGACGAGATGATGCACTGACCGGCCGAAGCGCATGCCTGCAGGCTCGGCAGATCGCCGACCGGTTTGCGGTCGAAGCCCAGCACGGGATAGCCACAGGCTATGGCGCCGGAACTCACCACGACCAAGCGCCAGCCGAGCTTGCGCAGGGCCGCGGCCTGATCGGCCAGGCCACCGATAAACGCACGGTTGACCTTACCGTCGGCACCCACCACCGTGGACGAGCCGATCTTTACCACCATCGTTTTATAAGAAGTCGTCATACGTCAAACCAATCGGATGTTGAGCGAGCGGGCGAGCTGGAGCAGCCGGGTACCTGGTGCGGGACGGACGAAAATGATCCATTTTCCTCCGTCCCCTTCGGATCATTTGGCCCAGGGGAAGGCCGAAGCCGCGGCCATGTTCTTGCGCACGAGCTCGTCGCGCACCTGAGCCAGGCCCTGTTCCATACCCACCACGTAGGTCTGCGGATACAGGAAGCGCTTGAAAGCCGCGTCCAGATGATCGAGTGCCCAGGCACAACGCTCGCGCGCGTCCGCGATGCTCTCACGCGGAGCCACCGCACTGCCACCGCGCACGATCGGCACCAGCAGCTCGCGATACTCGAGCTCGGACACGTCGGTCACCAAGGCGGCATCGTTCACGGCCACAAGGGTATTGCCGCGCGCGGCGCCCTCCCCTGCCAGATGGCCCTCGTCATAGATCATGTCGCATACTGGACCGCCAAAGCCATCGTAATAACGGCGCACGCGTTGCACGCCGGGAATCGTGCGCTTGTAGGGCTGCTCGGAAAGCTTCACCACCGGCGTCCACGGCTCCGCGTCGCTCGCACGACGGGCCGAAAGCTTATACACGCCGCCCAGCGCCGGCTGATCGTAGCAGGTCGCGAGCTTGGTACCCACGCCAAAGCTATCGATGGGCGCGCCCTGGTCGAGCAGCGACTGGATCGTGTACTCGTCCAGGTCGTTGGAGACCGAGATCCCCACATAGGGCAAGCCCTCGGCATCAAAACGGCCGCGCACATACTTGGACAGCTTGGCGAGGTCGCCCGAGTCGATGCGAATAGCCGACAGGCGCTCGCCCGCCGCCTCCATCTCCTTGGCAACCGTAATGGCATGCTCGCAGCCCTCGCGTACATCGTAGGTGTCAATGAGCAGCGTGCAGTTCTTGGGGCTCGACTTGGCAAATGCGCGGAAGGCCTCGAGCTCGGAATCGAAGCTCATCACCCAGCTGTGCGCATGCG
>CAJMNP010000137.1 GCA_905214895.1 uncultured bacterium
GGCCGCGGCGGCCCGCGCTGCATGAGCATGCCCTTCTGGCGCGAGGACCTCTAAGTCTTTCCGTTTCCGGTGCGGTCCCCCTACAACCGCACCGGCTTCGCCCGTTAAACGGGCAACACTAATACTTACGTAATTCATTTCTTCGAAAGGAATCGAACCATGGGTGTTAACCTCTCCGGCCGTAGCTTCCTCAAGCTTCTCGACCTCACCACCGAGGAGATCGAGTACCTGCTCAAGCTCTCCAAGAACTTCAAGGATATGAAGCGCGCTGGCGTTCCTCACCGCTATCTCGAGGGCAAGAACATCGTTCTGCTCTTCCAGAAGACCTCCACTCGTACCCGCTGCGCCTTCGAGGTCGGCGGCATGGATCTGGGCATGGGCGTCACCTACCTCGATCCTGGTTCGTCGCAGATGGGCAAGAAGGAGTCCATCGAGGACACCGCCCGCGTTCTCGGCCGCATGTATGACGGCATCGAGTTCCGCGGCTTTGCCCAGGACGACGTCGAGGAGCTCGCTGCTAAGTCCGGCGTGCCCGTGTGGAACGGCCTGACCACTGAGTGGCATCCCACCCAGATGCTCGCCGACATCCTGACCGTCCAGGAGAACTTCAACTACGACATCAAGGGCAAGACCCTCGTCTTCATGGGCGACTGCAAGAACAACGTCGCTCGCTCCCTCATGGTCGTCTGCTCCAAGCTCGGCATGAACTTCGTGGCCTGCGGCCCCGAGGAGTGCATGCCCGCTGACGACGTCATCGAGGCCTGCAAGCCCATCGCCGAGGCCAACGGCTGCACCATCAAGCTGACCACCGACGTCAAGGACGGCGTCACCGGTGCCGACGTCATCTACACCGACGTGTGGGTCTCCATGGGCGAGCCCGACGAGGTCTGGGCCGAGCGCATCGCTCAGCTCACCCCGTATCGTGTCACCTCCGAGGTCATGGCTATGGCCAACCCGGGTGCCATCTTCCTGCACTGCCTGCCCAGCTTCCACGACACCAACACCACGATTGGCGCCGAGAAGTGCGAGCAGTTCGGCATCACCGAGCAGGAGGTCACCGACGAGGTCTTCGAGAGCCCCGCTTCCAAGGTCTTCGACGAGGCCGAGAACCGCATGCACACCATCAAGGCTGTCATGTACGCCACGCTCAAGTAAGAGCTTCTAGCATCTCGCTCGGGGTGCATTGCTGCGCACCCCGAGCGCTTTTGTCTGGTAAAAATCTCGCACCGAGCGACATGCACGGCACGGAAGAGCCGCTTCGGGCGAGATCAGTAAATGATTTATGAAGGGGGGATGAGAACTATGACTGAGACCGCTAAGAAAAAGCGCGGTATGCCTTCATCGTTCACCATTCTTCTTGCTCTGCTGGCAATCGTCGCGGTTGTTACCGTTATCGTCTCCGGTACGTCCGGTGGCGAGGTTACCGCTGCCCGCCTGAGCGATTTCTGCACCGCCCCGGTCAAGGGCTTCGCTGACGCTCTGCCCGTCTGCCTCTTCGTTATGATCCTCGGCGGCTTCCTCGGCATGATGACCGAGACCGGCGCCCTGGACAACGGCATTGCCGTTCTGGTGCAGAAGCTTAAGGGCAATGAGATCATGCTCATTCCCGTGCTGATGCTCATCTTCTCCCTCGGTGGTACCACCTATGGTATGTGCGAGGAGACCGTTCCCTTCTACGCCCTGCTCGCCGCTACCATGATGGCTGCTGGCTTCGACCCCATGGTCGGCGCCGCTACTGTCCTGCTCGGCGCTGGCTGCGGCTGCCTCGGCTCCACGGTTAACCCGTTCGCCGTCGGCGCTGCCGTCGACGCTCTGACCGGTGTTGGCATTGAGGTCAACCAGTCCATCATCATCGGCCTCGGTGCCGTCCTGTGGATTGTTACCACTGCCATGTCCATCTTCTTCGTCATGAGCTATGCCAAGAAGGTCAAGGCTGACAAGGGTTCCACCATCCTTTCGATGCAGGAGCTCAAGGACGCCGAAGAGGCTCACGGCAAGGCTGCTTCCGAGGTTAACAAGGAGGTCAAGCTCACCGGTCGCCAGAAGGGTGTTCTGATCGCCTTTGCCTTCACCTTCGTCGTCATGATCGTCGGCTTCATCCCGCTGGCCGACCTCAACGAGGGCGTCGCCAACTTCTTCGATGCTGGCGCTGTCTATGACGCCGACGGTAACGCCATCGTTCAGGGCTGGTCTGCCCTGATCACCGGCCTGCCCATTGGCCAGTGGTACTTCGACGAGGCTTCCACCTGGTTCTTCCTCATGGCTATCCTGATCGGTATCATCGGTGGCCTGTCCGAGAAGCAGATCGTCAACACCTTCATCACCGGCGCTGCCGACATGATGTCCGTTGTCCTCGTCATCGCTCTTGCCCGTGGTATCTCCGTCCTCATGGCTAGCACCGGCCTCGACGTCTACGTCCTCGACGCTGCCGCCAATGCTCTGGCTGGCCTGTCCGGCGTGATCTTCGCTCCCATGAGCTTCCTGGTCTACTTCGGCCTGTCCTTCCTGATCCCCTCGACCTCCGGTATGGCCACCGTCTCCATGCCCATCATGGGACCGCTGGCTGTTAAGCTCGGCTTCTCGCCCGAGGTCATGGTCATGATCTTCTCCGCCGCCATCGGCGTCGTGAACCTGTTCACCCCGACCTCCGGCGCCATCATGGGCGGTCTTGCCCTGGCCAAGATCGAGTGGACGACCTGGCTCAAGTTTGCTCTCAAGCTCATCGTCGCTCTCTCCGTCGTCTGCGCCGTCATCCTGACCATCGCTTGCGTGATGCTCTAAGTACCCCTTGGGTACCCCACGGAAACCATGACGATCCTGTAAAGGATCACCTGGTCATCGTCTGTCCGGTGGGGTAACCCCACCGGTAGACTCCTACCTTTAGCCTCCTCCCGTTCCGTGCGCGGGGGGAGGCGCTCTTGTGTTCCGGCGTTTTGCCAAACGCCGGAACCACTCGACGCTGCAAGCCCGCCAGAGCGGCAATCTGACGTTCAATCGTTGGGCATGGCCAAAAGGCCTATGCCCTCCTCTTTCACGTCACCTTGCTCGCTCTGGCGGGCTTTCGCTGACTTATGCTCAACCTGCGGCTCTGCCATTGTTGGTGTAGGGGGACCTTGCTCGTTCTGGCGGGTGCTCGTTGGGTTTGGCTCTGCCTGTGACGTTTTCATTGTTGGTGCTGAGTGCCTTGTTTCCCGTCCCAAATGAGCTATTCCGGGTCCCCGGTGGTTGTGGTGGGCGTGTTTGGTTGGTGCCTGTTGGTGGCCTGGGCTCCGGGGAGGGTCTGCTCCGTTATAATCGCCTAGGACATTAAATGGAAACGGGACGGGAGCCATACATGCGCCAGGGTTTCGACAACGCGAAGTATATCGAGCTGCAGGCCGCTCATATTA
>CAJMNP010000138.1 GCA_905214895.1 uncultured bacterium
ATGATCCAGGTCGCGCAGGCCAACCACACCGGCAACATGGGCGACACCATTCCGCCCATGGGCGCCATGCCCTACAACTGGACGCTGCCCGTGGCCGAGCGCGTCAAAGCCCTGGTCTCCGTGCCGGTGGCAACCGTCGGCCGCGTTGTCTCGGTCGAGGCCGGCGAGAAGATTCTGGAAGACGGCTCGGCCGACATCATCGCCTATGGCCGCTCGCTCATGTGCGACCCCGACATTGCGCTGAAGGCCGCCACGGGTGAGCCCATCCGCGAGTGCCTCAACTGCAACAAGGGCTGCGTCGACGCGATTCAAAACCGCAAGTACATCTCGTGCGTGCTCAATGCCGAGAACGGCGACGAGGCGACCATCGCCATTAAGCCGGGCGAGGGCGACAAGAAGATCGCCGTGGTGGGCGGCGGCATTGCCGGCCTGGAGGCCGCGCGCGTGGCGGCCAAGCGCGGCTACGACGTGACCGTCTACGAGGCGAGCGATCATCTGGGCGGCCAGATTGTGCTGGCGGCTGCGCCCCCGCGCAAGGACGAGATCATGCGCTCGGTCGAGTACTACGAGAAGATTCTGCCTGGCCTGGGCGTGAAGGTTGAGCTCAACCATGCCGCTACCGCTGAGGACCTCAACGCCGCCGACGCCGCGATTGTGGCCGTGGGCGCGCACGACGTGGTCATCCCCGTTCCGGGCGCCGACTCGGAGAAGGTCGTCTCGAGCTGGGACGTGCTGGCCGGCAAGGTGGAGCTCAGCGGGCGCGTCGCCGTCATTGGCGGTGGCCTGGTGGGCACCGAGACTGCCGAGTACCTGCTGCAGCACGGCTGCGAGGTGGCGATCGTGGAGATGCTCGACAAGATTGCCGCGGGCGAGTCCGAGACCATTCTGCCGCTGATTATGAGCGACTTTGCCGAGCACAATGTGGAGCAGCACGTGAAGACCCGCCTGACCGCCATTACCGACGAGGGCGTGGAGGCTGTTCGCACCACCGAGGATGGCGCCGAGGAGCCGGTGAAGATCGCCTGCGATTACGTGGTGATGGCCGTGGGCTCCAAGGCCAACGCGTTTGACCTGGACGGCGTGACGGTGCCCGTGACCTGCGTGGGCGACTGCTCGGGCGAGCGCACCGCCGACATCGCGAGCGCCATTCGCACGGCATATCACGCGGCCAACGAGCTCTAAGCAAGAAAGCTATCGCGTATTGAGCGGGCGGGGAGTGCCGTATCGGTGCTCCCCGCCTTTTTGTCGATAAGAGGTGCTCCTGACCAGCGGATTCAGAAAATCCGAATCTTATGCATCCGAAAATCCGAATCGTAGAACAGGAAAATCCGAATTATATGAACATGAAAATCCGAATCGCGACCACCCGAAAATCCGAATTTGCTACAGTGGAATAGAAGAACCAGAAAGCAGGAACTGGAAATCTGCGGGGGTGGCTCATGGCGGGCGAAAGGCTACATCGGGACGGATACATCCCGCGTATCGTGGATGCGCAAATCGAACGCTACCTTCGCGTCTTTGGCGCGGTCGAGATTGCGGGCACCAAGTGGTGCGGCAAGACGTGGGCCGCGCTTGAGCACGGGGCGTCCGCCTCGTATGTCGACGAGAATCTCGACCTCGCGCGTGCCGACCCGGCGATGATGTTGCTGGGAGACCGTCCGCATATTATCGATGAGTGGCAGCGAGTTCCCCAGATTTGGGACTACGTTAGACACGAGGTTGACCGCACCCGGGGCACGCGCGGCGCCTATATCCTCACGGGTTCCGCCACGCCTGCGTTTGGCTCAAAGACGGAGGCACCCGCGCATAGTGGAGCCGGCCGCATCGGCCGCGTCCGCATGTACCCCATGACGCTTGCCGAGACAGGTGAGTCCAGCGGCAAGGTGAGCCTGGCGGGCTTGTTTGAGCATCGTTTTGAGCCCTGTCGGTGCAATGGCGATACACCGGGGCTTGTCGAAGCCGCCTGCCGCGGCGGCTGGCCCGAGGCGATCGATATGGTTTCGGCTGACGCCCAGCTCATCGCTCGCGAATATCTCAACACTACGTTTTCGAGCAGCTTCCCGGCGGTTGGTCTCGACCCCGATATTGCTCGTCGAGTCTCCGCATCGATCGCGCGCAATCTGGGACAGGCGACCACGTATAAAACGATTCTTATGGATATGTTCGGTGCCGAGGGGGAACCCGCAGCGTTTGCCGACGAGACCAAGGTGCGCAGGTACCTGGATGCCCTCAAAGGCATGTTCATTCTCGAGGAGGTCCCCGGTTGGGTTCCCGCCGCGCGCGACAAACGACGCTTTACCGTCAAACCCAAGCGCTATCTGGCAGATCCGAGCCTTGCTTGCGCCTTGCTAGGTATGTCCTTGCAGGCGCTGCTTGCCGACTGGCAGACATTTGGTCTGGTGTTTGAGAATTTGGTCATACGCGATCTTTCGGTCTACGCACGTTCGCTCGACCTGCTGGATAGCACGCCCGTGCGCTATTATCGCGACGATTCGGGCCTTGAGTGCGATGCTATCGTGCAGCTAGCCGACGGACGGTGGGCCGCCTTTGAGATTAAGGTGAGTGAAGATAAAGCGAGCGTCGGCGTCGAGAGCCTCAAGCGCGTTCGCAAGAAGGTCTGTGGAAATCCTCGTTCACGCACACGCGAACCGGAGTTTATGGCCGTGATTGTGGGGGTGGGTGAGTACGCTCGCGAGGTCGAGGACGGTATCTACGTGATACCCGTGCGCGCGTTGGGGTGTTAAGGGTGTTCGACTGGCTTAAACGCACCCTTAACCTCATCTTCACCTCAAATGAGGCTAAGATGAGGTTAAGATGAAGCAAGCAAACAACTGGGCAAATGTTGAAAATAGGGTGCTGTTAACCTCAAAATGAGGTTAAGATGAGGCAAAGCTTGAGGGGACGTGCGAATCGTTCCGCGCGCCGTTGCGCGAATGGGCGGGTGCACGCAGGAGCGCTGCGTGAATGGGCGGGTCGATTTCGATCTCAACGCAACACCTGAGCCTTTCCCCTGCACCATGTTGGTGCAAACTAACCTGACCCCCTGCACCAAGTCCTTGACATATGGGGAGGCCACTGCCCGTAATCTTTAAGTCATCATTAAGGCTTGCGCTGTGGAGTAAACCGCAGGTCAATGCTATTCTTTTATCTTATCGTATGGTGTTGTATTCTGCCTGAATTCTCTACCTGCGAGCAACGGATTTAGCGCGACCAAGCGGAAAGGATGGCACGCCCGCAAGCAGGGCAAACGTAAGCGATGAGTGGCATGGACCGACATAGCGAGCTCCAGCAGCACAAGACGGCGGCCGAGTACCGCCAAGCTGCCGACGAGCACGTGCGGACCCTCAAGGATTTCTGGAA
>CAJMNP010000139.1 GCA_905214895.1 uncultured bacterium
AGATGCAGCCGCGGCCAAGCGAGGCCGTCATGGTGCAGACGATGATGCAGTCCAGCGCGCCCTTCAGGGCAAGCGTGGACCAGTCGCCGAGCAGGCCGTCCTGAATCGATCCCACGATGGCCATGGCGCCGATACACACGGTGAGCGATGCCGAGACAAAGGCGTTGGTGAACTCGTTGTCGCCTTCGCTGCCGGTTTTGCGCTTGAGCCATTCGCCGAGGTTCTCGATGGCGGCCTCCAGGTTGATGGCCTCGCCGATGAGCGAACCGAGGGCAAATGAGACGATAAGCATGGTGGTGCCGGTGGTCGCCAATGCCTCTCCATCGATAACGAGCATCTTTTGCATGGTGCCGCCCAGGCCGATAAACAGAACGCACAACCCCGACGCCTTCATGAGCGTGTCTTGGATGCGGGGCGTAATGAAGCGCCCACCCATGAGGCCCAGCAGACCGCCCGCGATCAAAAGCGCGACGTTGATGATCGTTCCCAAACCCGGCATGAACCCTCCTGTAATTGATGCCAACGCGGCAATCGTAGCAGAACGGGGAGGGGAGCGCTCAGTATCCGTGCCAAGCGGCGGTTAGCGGTCTAGGACAGGACAGGGCTAAAGTCGAAGCGCAGCGTCATGAGGTGCTGCGGGGATTCGATGGCTGCGGCAATGATGTCAGCATCTCGTGCACGATCGAACCCTTCAAGTTCCATTTGATAGGGGAAATCTTCTTGGATACCGATGCGACGCGGAACCAAAAGCTTGGTCCCGTCGAATTCTTCGGTTCGCGTTCCGTCTGCCGCAACGGAATAAAGGTGTAACTTGGCGGACGTTGTGGCATCAAGTGCCGAGATAGCTTGGATATCGTTCGATGCGCTCCTTGCTCCCACTGCTGTAAGTGCCGTAGGCGCGACGACTTCGCCCGAAGGCAAAAAGACGAGCTCGACGGTATTGGGGAATGCGATGAGGATATTTTTGCGGCGGGGCGCATTGGCGGCGACTGGCTCAATGCTTGCGGCATCGACGGTTTCCGTGTGGTCGAGCGCGACCATCATGCAACAGTTGCCTTCGTCGACATCTGGGGGAGCGGCAAAGTCCAGGCCGTCTTTCGGTTGGGGATCACCTAGTTCGGCGGTGCCGTCTGGCTTCTCGAGAGGAGCCGCAGCGTTGTCTTCTGATGATGATGCATCGTCTGCGTCATCAACATGTGTCGGAGCGTCTGCGACCTCGTCTTTGGGGGATTTGTCATTATCGCTCGATATAGGAGCAGCAATCCCGACGGACCCCACTCCGTGCCATGTCATTTGGAGCAGCGCCGGATCGGCGAGAATGTGCTGCACGCCCGGCTCCTGGGTATCGATATTGATGGGGGCGGGTTCTGATCCGCGCGTGAGGTTAAGCGAGCCTTTCTGTCTGGTGCTTTGAGCCTCTTGGTCGTCCGCGTCGCCAGCGTAGAACAGCAAAGGCGCATCTCCCGTTGCGATGGCTTCGGTGTCCGCCTTGGTCAGTCGCAGCGATGCCGTAAAGGAGATGATGGGCTGCGCGCCATCGACATTCGAGGGAACGCAGCCCAGGCATACACCCCCTTCTTCTTCATAGGCCGCGCTGTCGAAGACGACCTTCGCTCCGTTCGCCGAGTCATCGACCGAGTCAATATCGATGCGCAGCTCTAGGTCGCATGGGTCGCCATCGGCGTCGACTGCAGCCGATTCCCATGCGCAGACGGCATAACCTGTCTGGGGGCCGTTCTCCTTGTCCGGTCGCCTGGTATCCACGACTATCGAGTCGACCGTATTGCGGTGAAGGCATCCCGAGGTTCGGACCGTGGCGTGTGCGAGCGAAAAACGTTGGCAGGCGACGATACCCGACGAATTCGCCACGGGGTTCAGAGCTTGCGGTAAGGAGTTTGCCGTGGCGGGCGTCGCCCAAGCGGCGAGAGGCGTACCGCTCGCCAGTGCGCTGCAGAGCGCGGCGACGGGCAAAAGGTTTTTGGGTGCCATGGTTCTCCTATCTATTCCGCGTACTCCGGTCGTGCTTGGCTATTGGTTGCGTTTGATGTGCAGGCCAAGGCGCGTCAGTCCTGCTCCCGCCGTGGCGAAGCCTACCGCAATGAGTTGCCGGGTGTCGCTCGTCTGAGCGAGCGGCTCGTGACGGCTGTCACGATTAAGGCCCGAAAGGTCGACGGTCACTTCTGTGGCCGCCTGTGCTTGCTCTTGTTGAGCAAAGGCCATGGCAGGTGCGGACGCCAAGATGCCGACGATGGCGGCCAGTGCAATCGCCTTAGGACGTGGCGTGCGCACCGGGCTCGACCGTCCAGGTGATGCTTGCCACTTGATCTCCCGTACCGGTGGCGTGGTAGATGTCACGCGTGACGCGGGCGACGTGGCCACTCACATTGAGCTTGATTTTGTCCGTTCCGTCGGCAATGCCCTGGTACTTTATGTCGAAGCTTGCGTCTTTGGAAAGATCGAGGCCCGTAGTCTGAGTCGCCGAGCTGGCGTCCTTCTCTGCCTTATCGGGGCCAACCTTAAAATCGATGGAGTTCTGGGCCGAGCCCGTCTTTGCGTCTGCAACGATTGTCCAGTCGTTCTTGGCCGTGACCTTCATGTTGGTGACGTGGATGCCATATGCCGAGAGGTTGTCGATGGTAAGCGTCTTGCCGGAGGGTCCTACGAGCGTTCCGTCGGCATTGGCGGCAAAGGGGATGACCGTTGGCGCCTTAAACGAAACATTGCTAATGTCGGCCTTCACCGTCACATCGGTGGTTCCAACGCGCACCTCTGCCATGGCCGCCGTTGGCGCGGCGCCCATCGCAAGTGTGAGCGCAAGTCCTGCGCCCACGGCGAGTGCCCTGGCTCCGCTCAGGTTCATGGGTGTGTTCATAATCGATCCTTTCTGCTCGTCACGGACTGTTTCCGTGATGGTTGGACGAATGGGGACAGGGTGCTGCCCCTGCGTGCGCGTCGGCCACTAGCCTTCTGCCTGGGCCACCCGCACTTTGACGCGCGTCGGATTGCCGTGGGTGTCGTAGGTCTTGGCATCGAGCGCCTGAATCTCGATATATGCCTCGCCTTCTTGGATATCGCCGGCGGGGCAGGTCTCAACCGTCTTGCCGGCTTCGACCACACCGGACTCATAGATGGTCTCGTCGTTTTGAATCACGCGGAAACGCTGGGGAAACTTGTTGTCTTGGACGTTTTGCACGTTGACGCGCAACTTGCCACCTTCCTGCAACTGTGCGACCGGCGCGACCGAGATCGTCATCATGTTGTCGCGGACGATGGCGTCGAGCTCATCCTGGATTTCTTGGCGCGATTTACCCTCTGCCGTCGTGACCGAGGCGCCCGCTTCGGGCACGGGCTGCG
>CAJMNP010000140.1 GCA_905214895.1 uncultured bacterium
GCGGGGACACGGCGTCGCCGCACTCCACCACGATGTCGGCAAAGGTACGCACGCCAGCGCGAATCAGGTGGTTGTGCACACAGCCCACGGCGAGCAGCGACGGCACGGGCACCTCGCCCGCAGCGGCACGATCGCTCAACACCACAATGTTCACGCCGTCGCGGACCGCAGCCTCAACGTCCTCGGCAAGCTGTTTGAGCGCAGCCTGCAGCGCGCCCTCGCCGGCATCGCGGCGGTAGACGGCACGGAAACGACGGGTCTTAAAGCCAACACGGTCGATGGCACAGATATGCTCGAGCTCTTCCTCGTTGAGCAATGGGCGCTCCAAGCGCACCAGCTGACAGGCCGTGCGGGAATCCTCGAGCAGGTTGCCGTGGTTGCCCAGGTAGAGCGTGGTCGAAGTCACCATGTGCTCGCGCAGGGCATCGATCGGAGGATTCGTGACCTGAGCGAACAGCTGATAGAAGTAGTCAAAGAACGAACGCGTCTTCTTGGACAGGCAGGCCAACGGCGCATCGATACCCATCGAGGCGAGCGGGGCCTTGCCCTGCTGGGCCATGGGGCGCACGACCTCGTCAACATCATCCCAGTGATAGCCGAGCTTGGCCATGCGCACGGCGGCGGGCACCTCGGCATCCTCGGCGGGCGCGGGCGCGGCGGGCTCATCGAGCGCGTCGACGGTCAGTGTCTCCTCGGCAATCCAGTCGCGGTAGGGCTTCTCCTTGGCATAGCGGGCGCGCAGCTCGTCGTTGTAGATCACGCGGCCGCGGGCAAAATCGACCTCGAGCATCTGGCCCGGTCCCAGGCAGCCGCTCGTCAGGATGTTCTCGGGGCTCACCTCGATGGTGCCCACCTCGCTTGCCAGCATAAAGCGACCGTCGCGCGTCACGTAGTAGCGAGCCGGACGCAGGCCGTTACGGTCGAGGGCAGCGCCCAGGGTGCGACCGTCGGTAAAGGCGATGGCCGCCGGGCCATCCCACGGCTCCATGAGCATGGACTGATAGGCGTCGTAGGCACGGCGCTCCTCGCTCAGGCTGTCGTTGTGGTCCCACGGTTCGGGCAGCAGCATGGACGCGGCGCGCGTAAGCGGACGACCGTTCATAACCAAAAACTCGAGCACGTTGTCCAGAATCGCGGAGTCGGAACCCTCGCGGTTGATGATGGGCATCACGCGCTCAAGATCGTGCTGCAGCACGGGGCTGTACAGGTTGGGCTCGCGGGCGCGAATCCAGTTGACATTGCCCTTGAGGGTGTTGATCTCGCCGTTGTGGATGATAAAGCGGTTGGGGTGCGCGCGCTCCCAACTGGGTGTGGTGTTGGTGGAGTAGCGCGAGTGGACGAGCGCCACGGCCGTCTTGACGGCGGCATCGTTGAGATCGATGAAGAAGCGACGCATCTGCGTGGCGACCAGCATGCCCTTGTACACGATGGTGCGCGAGCTCATGGAGCACACATAGAAGATCTTGTCGCGCAGGGCAAACTCGGCGTCGGCCTTTTTCTCGATAGTGCGGCGACACACGTACAGGCGACGCTCGAAGGCATCGCCGGCGGGCGTGTCGTCGGGGCGGCCCAGGAAAGCCTGCAAGATGGTGGGCATGCAGGCGCGGGCCGTCTCGCCCAGGTCGTGCGGGTCGACCGGCACCTCACGCCAAAAGAGCAGCGGCACGCCGGCCTCGGCACAGCCTTCCTCAAACACACGGCGGGCATCCTCTACGCCCTTGTCGTCCTGCGGGAAGAACAGCATGGCCACGCCATAGTCGCCCTCTGCCGGCAGAATCTGGCCGCACTTTTGAGCCTCTTTACGAAAAAAGTGATGCGGAACCTGGAACAGGATGCCAGCGCCATCGCCGGTGTTCTTCTCGAGTCCCGTGCCACCGCGGTGCTCCAAGTTGACCAGAATGGACAGTGCATCGTCCAGGATCTGGTGATGGCGCTCGCCGTTGATGTCGGCAAGCGCGCCGATGCCGCATGCATCGTGGTCGAATTCGGGGCGATAAAGGCCCTGCTGCTGAGCGGAATCTGCCTGCATCGCGATCCTCCCCTAGATATTAGTCAGTCAGTTGAATAGGCATACTAGGAGCATCGCCGGCCCGCTGTGTTTCCCGCCCGTTTCGAAACAATCGCGTAACGCACGACGGCCATCAACGTCTTGCTATCAAACGTGTGCGTCAGCGCCCAAGTTCGGCTTGTAAGCTCACCGCTTCAAACATCTCAATCTGTAACAGGAGGAGCCGATTTTGGCGCCTAGATGTTACAGATTGAGATTTTCTGCAGGACGGTTTTGGTTTGTCTCGATCTGTAACACCTAGGCCCAATTTCCATCCCTAGTTGTTACAGATGGGGGTGCGGACAGAAAGTTGGACCGCGGGGCGGTCCGGACTGGAGGTTCGCATGTACAGCAGGGAGAAGGTCGAGCTCTTCCTCCTGGCGACGGAGGACGGCATGGGGCCCACTGCCGCCGCGGAGTTCGCGGGGGTCACGGTGAGCGCGGCCAAGAAGTGGGCGACGGGGCACCTCCCGCGCAGCTACACCGGCGGGGGCTGTAGAATCGTGGCGAGGGAACCGCCACGGAAGGAGGCCAGCTTGGGCCCCGACAAGTCGATCTACGCCCCGCCGGCGACCGGCCCGCTCGCCGGGCTCAACGAGGACCAGATAGAGAACCTGCTGCTCAGGGCGGTGTTGGCCGACCTAAAAGCGGAAGGGTGGGACCCGGCTTCGATCTCGAACAGGAGCAAGTGCGAGCTCGGCGAGAGATTGAGGCGGGCGACCGCCCTGCCCCTCCGCTCGATCACAGGTTTCTTGAGGATATCGAAGAGCTCCTATGAGTACTGGAGGCCCCGCGTCGCCGCGCCGCGCGACCGCGACGCCGACATACGCGACCGCGTGGTGCGCATCTTCCGCGAGGGCTCGGGGTGCTGGGGGTACCGCACCGTCTGGGCGCGCCTGCGCCGCGAGGGCGTCCGCGCCAACGAGAAGCGCGTGGCCCGCGTGATGCGCGAGGAGGGCCTCGAGGTCGTCTACAACAAGAGGCGCGCCCGGGGCTACAGCTCCTACGCCGGCGAGGTCTCCAAGGCGCCGGAGAACCTCGTGAACAGGAATTTCCACGCCGACGAGCCCAACCGGCTGTGGCTCACCGACATCACCGAGTTCAGGCTCCCGGGCGGCGAGAAGGTCTACCTGAGCCCGGTCATCGACTGCTTCGACGGGATGCCCGTCGCCTGGTCGATCGGGCTGCACCCCGACAAGCGCCTCGCGAACTCGAGCCTGCTCAAGGCTGTTAGCGTCAATCTATTTTTCACCAGTTTCGCTAAACAGGCGCGCCGTTCGC
>CAJMNP010000141.1 GCA_905214895.1 uncultured bacterium
CGATTGCTTCGTGGCGTTTGAGCTCGCGGCGCATGGTTTGCGAGTTGAGCCAAGCGGCCTTCCAACCGCGCGTGGGGTAGCGCGCCTCGTCAATTTCGATCTTGGTATAGCCGCAGGCGTTGACAATCTTCGTTCCGCATGGGTGTTGGCGCTCGCGTTGAAAGTTGGGGCCGTAGCTTTGGTGCACATGCCCGTGAATCATATAGTCGGGACCCCAAGACTCAAGAGCCGCATTAAAGCACTCGAATCCTCGATGCGGCAGGTCGTCCAGGTCGCCCATGCCTGCGACGGGTGCATGGGTAAGTAGAATATCGCATCCGTCTACCAGTGCGATTTTTCGCGATAGCTTGCGCATGCGTTTTGCCATCTCGCGCTCGGTATACATGTTCGCGCCGTCGCGGTAGCGCATGGAACCGCCCAGACCCGCAATGCGAATACCTCGGTACACATATACGCTGTCCTCAACACAAATGCACCCGCCCGGTGCATGGCGCGCGTAGCGGTCGTCGTGGTTGCCACGAACGTACACAAGCGGTTTGTTGATGACAGTGACCAAAAACTCAAGATAGTCCGGATCCAGGTCGCCTGCGGATAGAATCAGGTCAACGTCCTCAAAGCGCTCCTTGCGAAAGCACTCCCACAGGCATCGCTCTTCGGTATCGGCTATGGCAAGGATTTTCATAGGGCGCGGACCTTCGGCTCATCGTCGAGTTGCGGAATGGTGCCCACCACGTTGTCGGCCAGCCAGTCCATCTCGACGATTTGCGTGCTCGGCAGTGGGGGAAAGCCCTCGATCTGCACCACGCCGTCTTGGCTATGGAGCTCGCCGCCAAATGGATTGATGGAGCCCTCGACGATGCCATTGCGCAGTAGCTGAACAAGCTTGCGCGTCTGATAGGGCAGGCCCGGAGCGTAGCGAATGTCGATAACGCCCGAGCTCATACCATACCAGTAGTTGACGGCGCGAACCTGGCTGTTGTCACTGGTCTCATCCCAGGTGCCATGCAGCAGGCTTCGCACGATAAGCTCGTAGTAACGGCCCCAGTTCCATACCGGCATGGCGATGCCGACGACCTTGCCATCGACCAGGCGGTGGAGTCCGTAGGCCGTGGGGTCCTCCAGCGACTTGGACATGTCGACACCGGTCATAACACTCACGCCTTCGCGGCACATGGCCTCGGCAAGACCGCCGGCGGGTACATCGCCCCAGGTGAGGATTACCTGCGCGCGAGGGTCGAGCAGCGAGGCGCCGATGGCAAAGGCGTTGATCTCGCTAAGCGCGCCCGACGCAAAGACCGACGCGTGGTAGCCAATGCGATGGTTGTCCGCCATGCTAGCCGCAAGGGCGCCCAGGAGGAACTTGGCCTCGTACATCTTGCCAAAGTACGAACGGACGCTTTGGTGGGGAAGGCCGATAGAACAGTTAAGGAACCGAACCTGGGGATACTCAACGGCTGCCCTGAGCGTGTATTCCATCAGGCGGTGCGAGGTCGAGAAGATGACGTTGTCTCCATGTTTGACAGCCGTTTCCACGGCGGCGTAGAACACGTCCGGATCGTGGCAGTCCTCGAACGCCTCGGTGCGCACGATACCGCCAAAGTGCTCGTCGAGATACTGACGCCCTTGGTCGTGTAGGCTGTCCCAGCTCGACGTTGCACAAGGGAATTCATGGATAAAGGCGATGCGCAGGGGATTGGCCGCCGAATAGACGGTCTTGCCCATAAAGAAGTTGAGCACACCGGAGGTGGACTTGGCGGGCGACTCTTCCTCATCGACACTCGGCGCTTCGACAAGATCGACCTTGTCCTCGTCATTTTTGCCGGCAATGACCAGCTCGCGCCAAATCTTGCACAGGCGGTTTACGACGATGTCCGTCGGCGTATCCAGTAGACGGTCTTGGTTGTACACATTGAGGTAGACGAGCATGGCGTCGGCGGGCGTAATGTCCAGGTGGTCGCCGCCGGCGCGCAGGTAGGCGCGCTTAAAGAGTAGGAAGGTGTGGCGCAGGTAGTCGACCTTTTTCTGCGGCCATTTTTCGACAAGGTCCTGACCGAGCATCTTGGCGAGCGTCTCGTAGCTTCCCTCGCGCGAGAACTCGATCTCGTATAGGGGGCAGACGCGCCAAAACGCGCAGAACTCGCCATAGAGGCGGCTTTCGACGGAATCCCATTTTCCGGGGTAGAGGCGGGTGACCTTGGCCGAAACCGTCGGGGCGTCCAGGAATTTGAGGACACTGACGCGCTTGTTGCCCTCCTGGACGTAGAACCGATGCATGAACTCGGTGACGATGATGGGGTCGCGATAGCCCTCGGTCACCTGGATGTCGTAGAGGTTGGACCACTTGCGGGCGAACTCGGTGCTAAATGGCAACAGGGGCATAAAGTTGCACGAAAAGGCAGACTGACGGCCCTTGGTGACCGTGCCGACGACCATTTCGAGTGGAATATCCCGCAGGCCGACGCTCTCTCGCTGACCTAAGGGGAGCTGAGCAACCAAACTGTCGAGGTCCGTAAGGTATGGATGCTCGCTTTGGCTGATGGCGCGTCGACGTCCCTGCTCGCCGCGCTTGCGTGCTTGACGATAGGCCTCTTCCATGGTGTCTACTCCCTTAGTCGTTTAAACAACGATATGAACCATGGTACCACGATGCGAAACCACCACAAAGGTGCCTGTCCCCTTTGTGGTGGTTTAGGCGATGATGGGGGCGATGGCACGAATGCAGGCGTCGGCTGCCGTAAAAGTGGTGCTATCGTCGCTGACGATAAAGATAATTTTGCCCTTAATGCCAAAGTCGCCAATCTCGCTAAAGAGCACGTACGGCTCCTTGTCAAAGCCAGAGATGGGCGAGACGGCCGTTTTGGTTGCGCTCGTGAGCTCGTCTGCCAGCGCGTCAAGGGAAGCCCACTTAGACGTGTCCTTTACGGCAACGGGCACGGCCACGCGCCCAAAGGGCATCAGATGTACGAGCGTGTTCTTGGAGATGTTGGAGTTGGGCACAATGATGGTCTGCCCGCAGGCGTCCTCGATGGTCGTGTGGCGCCAGGTGATGTCTTGGACCACGCCCGACACGCCGCCGACCTCGATATTGTCGCCGGGTTTGATAATGCCCATAAAGGTCACCTGCATACCGCCGATAAGGTTCGACAGCGTGTCCTGAAAGCCGAGCGAGATGGCGATGCCGCCGACGCCAAGAGCGGCGACGAGGGCGTTTGCATTAATGCCAAAACAGTTGTCGAGGATAAAGCTGCCGCCGATCATCCAGATGACGGCGCGCGCGATGT
>CAJMNP010000142.1 GCA_905214895.1 uncultured bacterium
CGAGCCGGAGAGCACTTAATGTGCTCTCCGTGCGAGCAGGACTGTCCGAGCAGGCAACCTTATACCTCTCGGACTGTCCCGGCCCAACTTATCGTTACGACAGCGCAATACCGCCAAGCCAGCCCCAGCGCACGCCAGAGCCAGTGCCGTAGAACCCAATGAACGAGTCAAGCGACCTCGACGTGATGGCGCCCTCGTTGCTCATAACGATGCCGCCGCCAACATAGATGCCCACGTGTCCGTACAGCAGACCCGGCGTACCGGTGCCGCTGTGCGACGAGTCGGCCACGATCATGCCCACCTGCAGCGCCGAACGATTGGAGCTGTAGCACCAGGCGTTAAACATGTCGCACGCATTGCCGCCAAAGTAGCCCACGCCGGCGTTACGGAACACGTTGGTAACCCACGCCGCGCACCAGTTCTGGCCAGGCGAAGGCGTGGAGTAGCACGCGTTGACGACAGCCTGCTGCTTGCCCGAGCCGGCATTCTGTTGCGGAGTTCCGGGCGCATACGATCCGCCGCCCGAGCTTGAACCACCCGAGTAGGAATTGTTCTTGTTTGCGGCAGCCGCGGCAGCGGCAGCCTTCTTGGCAGCCTCCTCGGCCTGAGCGGCAGCAAGAATCTCGGAATCGCGCTGGGCCATGAGCTCCTTGACATCGTCGGAGAGGCCGTTCAGAACCGTCTGGACCTCCTGCTGCTTGGCCTGCATGTCCTGCATCTGAGCAGTCTGCTGGTCCTTGAGCTTCTCCAAGTCGGCTTTTTGCGACTCGAGCTCGGACTTCTGTGTATCGAGCTCTTTCTGGATGGTCTGGATGTCCTCGATGGCGTCACGGTCGCTCTTGTTGATCTTCTCGACGTAATGCGCGTTGGCGACGAGCTCCTCAAACGAACCAGAAGCGAGCAGCAACGACAGGATGTTGGTGCCGCCCGACTTGTAGCTGGCGGCAACGCGATCGGAAAGATCGTTACGCTTCTCTTTGAGCTCGGACTTCTTGGTGTCGATCTGAGCCTGCGTCTCGTCAATCTGGCCCTGCACGCCTTCGATATCGCTGAGAGTCTGGGCATTCTTGTTGGCGAGCGTCGCGTACTCATTAGCGATGCTGTCGAGCTGGGCCTGGACCTCGTCGAGCTGGGCCTGGGCGGCATTCAGTTTGTCGGTGGTTTCTTGGCTGGCCTCAGCCGCATGGGCGCGGGCAGGCAGGCCAAAAAGAACAGCCGCGGAAGCGGCGCCGAAAAGAGCCTTAAGGGCAGTGCGGCGCGAAAGCTCCTGCGTAAAGATGGAATCGTTGTTCGGTGACATATGTACTCCGTTACATGCTTATTTATATGTCGCTCAACTCAAACATATTAACGCACATCGCGCTTGTCCCAACTATTTCCACGAACGGCTGGAAAAGCATGGTCAGCGGCTCGCAAATACGTCCCACACCAAAGGTAAGGATTATGCAAATAACACCCTATGAGTACGTTAACATCAATCCTCTGGTTTTCCCGCCCCGCGTGTTTTGGGCGCACCCAGCTGCGCTATACTCCCCTCAAGAAGTGTTCCTGATTCGATAGGAGACTACATGTCCAAAGCACTCGACCCCAAAGACACCTGCGTCCTCGTTACCGGCGGCGCCGGCTTTATCGGCTCGCACACCGTCGTTCAGCTGCTCGAGGGTGGCTACCAGGTTGTCGTCGTCGATGACCTCTCCAACTCCAGCGCCGTTGCCATCGACCGCGTCAAGACCATCGTGGGCGACGAGGCCGCCAAGAACCTCACCTTCTACGAGGCCAACGTGCTCGACCGCGATGCGATGAACAAGATCTTCGATACCCACCAGATCGACCGCGTCATCCACTTCGCCGGCTTTAAGGCCGTTGGCGAGTCGGTGAGCAAGCCCGTCGAGTACTACCACAACAATATCGAGAACACCCTGGTGCTCATCGACGTCATGCGCAACCACGGTTGTAAGTCCATCATCTTCTCGAGTTCTTCGACCGTCTACGGCGATCCGGACAATCCGCCCGTCACCGAAGAGGACCCCAAGAAGCCCGCGACCAACCCCTATGGTTGGACCAAGTGGATGATTGAGCAGATCCTTATGGACGTCCACACCGCCGACCCCGAGTGGGACGTCGTGCTGCTCCGTTACTTCAACCCCATCGGCGCCCATCCGTCGGGCCTGATCGGCGAGGATCCCAAGGGTATCCCCAACAACCTGGTGCCTTACGTCGCCCAGGTCGCCGTGGGCAAGCTCGAGGCCGTTCAGGTCTTTGGCAACGATTACCCCACCCCCGACGGCACCGGTGTGCGCGACTACATCCACGTGTGCGACCTGGCATCCGGTCACGTTGCCGCCCTTAACTGGATGAACGGCAAAACCGGCGTCGAGATCTTTAACCTGGGCACCGGCACCGGCACCTCGGTACTCGAGGTCGTCGCCGCCTTCTCCAAGGCTTGCGGCAAGGAGCTGCCCTATGTGATCCGCGAGCGCCGTGCCGGCGACATCGCCGCCAACTGGTGCGATGCCTCCAAGGCCGAGCGCATGATGGGTTGGAAGGCCCAGTACGATATCGCGGATATGTGCCGTGACAGCTGGAATTGGCAGAGCCACAACCCCAACGGCTTCGCCGACGCCGAGTAGCAAAAAGCCTACATATCGCTCTTGCCCCGATCTCACGTCGTGAGGTCGGGGCTTTTTTCATGGCATGTAACCATTCGCCGAAAATCGACCAACTTTATCATCTTGCCTATACATGTTTAAACAACATGTTCTACAATAGGGACATCGACTCTAGAACTCGGGACGGGCTGTTCATCCATCTGCAGGCCGATCCCACAACAAGAAGGTTGGTGAGCACATCCATGGAGCGTGCAAGCGGCGTCCTCATGCCCGTCTCATCCCTGCCCGGACCGTACGGCATCGGCGGCTTTGGCTGGAACGCCTACGACTTTGTCGATTTCCTCGCCTCGTGCAAACAACATTATTGGCAGATTCTGCCCCTTACGACGACGAGCTATGGCGACTCGCCCTATCAGTCGTTCTCGGCCCGTGCGGGCAACCCCAACTTCATCGACTTTGCCGAGCTTATCGAGGCAGGTTACCTGGAGCAGCGCGATATCGACGGCGTATACCTGGGCTCCGACCCCAGCAATGTCGACTATGGCGCCATCTTTGGTGGCCGTCGTCAGATTCTCGACCGCGCCGCCGAGCGCTTTACTGCCGACAAGCCGGCCGATTTCGATGACTTTATCCAGGCCAACGAGGACTGGCT
>CAJMNP010000143.1 GCA_905214895.1 uncultured bacterium
TCGAGCTGCGCCAGCGTGCCGCGCGCGCTCGCTATCGTGGGGGTCATACCCGACAAAATGCCGGTCAAATCGCCCGAAACGGCGGCAAAGGAGTCCAGCGCGCTCGAAGCCTTCGGCAGCGCGTTCTGCCCCAGGTCCGTCTGGGCCTGGCCAAGGTTGGTCGCCCCGGTCTGAATTGCGTTATTGATAGCGTCGCTGGCGCCCGAGACAGCCGCGGCATCATTTGCCATGGCGCTCGATTGCGCGGACAGACTGTTCTTGATACTCTGCAGCTGGTCGTTTTGCTTCTTGAGCGTATCGATCGTCGAGGCGATCAGTGCGTCGATCCGATCCGATCCCGTCGAGGTATCGCCGGCAAGAATCTGCAGGTGGCCGATAACTGCGGTGTTGTGATCAATCGTCGCTTGAAGAGACTCAAGCGAGTTGTCGATACGGGTGGTCGTAGATGTGACCGTGCCCGTCAGCTTGCCAATCGCAGAGTTCGCGGAGGCCGAGGTCTTGGTGAGCGCAAGGCTGCCTTCCGAGAGCGCCTTGGAGAGCGAGGCGATGGAGTTACCCGCCGTGGCGCGAGCCTCGCCCAGCAGGTCGTTGCCCTGGGAGATCGCCTGCGTCAGCGACGGCGCCTGACCCTGCAGACCGGCAAGTGCTGCATCTGCTGAGGCAATGGAACCACTCGTCTTATCGATGGCGGCATTCATGTCGCCAATCGAATCGCGAACTTCGCCCAACGTGTCGGAAGCCTCTGATACCGAACCGGCCAGCGAATCCTGAGTCTGGGTTGCCTTGTCCTTTAGATCGACTCCGGCATCCTTGGCAATACTGGCAACGGTCTCGCCCACCGTGGAGACAAACTCCGAGTTGATTTGCTCCTCGATGGTGTTGGCACCGGTATCGGTGACCTTGGGCGCAATAGCGCTCTTCTTCTCATTGACGTAATAGGTGAGCTTCGGCTGATGGTAGTTGCCGTCGAGCATCGAGACGAGATTGTCAGAGAAGTTCTTGGGAATCACGATGGCAGCATAGTATTCGCCACTTTCGACGCCCTCTTTGGCATCTGCCGCCGAGTCGACGAAGGTCCAGCCAAGCCGGTCGTTCTCCTTGAGCTGATCGACCACCTTATCGCCTGCGTTAAGCTCGCCCACTAGGTCGTTCTGGGTGCCCTGATCGTTGTTGGCGATAGCGATTTTAATGCCCTGGGTATTTCCGTACGGATCCCAGTTGGCAACGATGTTGTACCAGGCATACAGCGAGGGAATGACGCACACGCCCAGGGTAACCACCAGGGCGACGGGGTTCACGATCAATCGCTTGATGTCGCGTTTAAAGATTGCAAAGGAAACCTTTGCATCGGATAGTTTGCTGCCGAGACTCACGCTTGGACCATCCATCCTATCGTTTAGCCGAATCATGCTATTAACAACCATTGTACGGAGGCACTTTAGCGTGTCGCGGCACAATGGTGCTGAGTTTTGCGGGTAGCAATATACTACGAAGATGAGTTAGCGTACAGATGTACAGTATCTTAAATTCCCGCAGCTCCCAAAACCACAACCCGCACAAACTAGCAGTTCGACTAGTCGTTGGGGACGTTCTTAAACGACCAGTCAAACAAGAACGTCCCCAACGACTAGTCATTCAAGAACGTCCCCAATGACTACTTAGGGCCACGAAAGCGTCGCAGGTTGAGCGTAAGTCAGCGAAAACGCCCCTAAGCGAGCAAGGTGACGTGAAAGAGGAGGGAAGCGTACTTCGGTACGCGACCGACGATTGAACGTCAGATTGCCGCTTAGGGGCGTTTGCAGCGTCGACTAGTTACATTAGTTCGCAAATGGCCGCGGCGAAGGCCACGGGGTCCTCGGGGAGGATGCCCTCGACGAGCAGGGCCTGGTCGTAGAGCAGGCCGGAGTACTGCTTGATCTTGTCAGCGTCGCCTGCCTTCTGAGCGGCGACGAGCTTGGCAAAGACCGGGTGCTTGGCGTTGAGCTCGAGCACGCGCTGGCTCTTGGGCATACCGTCGGGCGCGCCCTCGGGACCCTTCTGGAGCACCTTCTCCATCTCGAGCGAAAGCGGGCCCTCGGTGGTGATGCACGCGGGGGCATCGGTCAGGCACGCAGAGACGGCAACCTTCTCGACCTTGTCGCCGAGCGCCTCCTTCATGGCGTTAAAGAGGTCCTCGTTCTCCTTGGTGGCGTCCTCGGCCTCCTTCTTCTCGTTATCGGTCGCCAAGTCAAGATCGCCGGTCGCGACGTTCTTAAGCTCAAGGTGACGATCCTCGACCTCAGGCTCGGCACCATCGGCAACCGCCTTCTCGGCAGCCTCGCGAGCAGCGTCATCCTCGTAGACCTTGGGCATATCGGCAGCCACGTACTCGCGCATGGCCTGGAAGGTGAACTCATCCACGTCCTGCGTCAGCAGCAGTACATCGTAGCCGCGGTCGAGCACGCCCTTCACGACGGGCATCTTGGCCAGACGCTCGCGCGAATCGCCGGCGGCATAGTAGATTGCCTTCTGGCCCTCGGGCATGCCCTTGGCATACTCGGCCAAGGTGATCATCTTCTGCTCCTTGGCAGACCAGAACAGCAGCAAGTCGGCGAGCTCGTCGGCCTTCATGCCGTAGCTCGAGTAGATGCCGTACTTAAGACCGCGACCAAAGTTCTCAAAGAACTTTTCGTATGCCTCGCGGTCGTTGTCGCGCATGTCCTCGAGATCGGCGGTGATCTTCTTCTCCACGCGCTTGGCAATGGCCTTGAGCTGACGGTTCTGCTGCAGCGTCTCACGCGAAATATTGAGCGTCACGTCGGCAGAGTCCACGACACCGCGCACAAAGTTGTAGTAGTCGGGCAGCAGGTCGTCGCACTTCTCCATAATCAGCACGTTGGAGCTGTAGAGTGCTAGGCCCTTCTCGTAGTCCTTGCTGTACAGATCGAACGGGGCGCGGCCCGGCACAAACAGCAGGGCATCGTACTCGAGCGTACCCTCGGCATGGAAGCTGATAGTGCGCGCGGGATCGTCAAAGTCGTGGAACGTGGACTTGTAGAACTCGTCGTAATCCTTCTGCTCAACGTCGGAGCTGCGCTTTTTCCAGATCGGCGTCATGGAGTTAATGGTCTCGAGCTCCTGATAGTCCTCGTACTCGGGCTTGTAGTCGTCACCAGCGTCCTCGGGCTTGGGCTTCTGGCGGCTCTTGCTCACCATCATCTGAATTGGGTAGCGCACATAGTTGCTGTACTGCTGAATCAGGCTCTTGAGGCCCCACTCGG
>CAJMNP010000144.1 GCA_905214895.1 uncultured bacterium
GTCGGCAGCCAAGAGATGCTCGGAGCGGGTGAGCTGTTGCCTGCCTGCCATGATGACGTCATTAAGGGAGAAAAAGCCGCCGTCGTCGAGCGACTGGGAATGATCCTGCGCCTCGTTTGCGCTTTCGGGTTTGTCGGTATAAGCCATACGTTCCTCTTTTGGGTTGCAACACGAGCATTATAGAACGTGCCATACGTGACAAACCGGCAGGTTGGTTTTGGTTTTGTTTCGCGGCTTGCGGCCGACAGATGTATTCGCGGCCGCGGGCGAGGTCTTGAGCAGGCGGCGAGGGATTATACTGAGATAAACATAAAGAATCGGCGCTTTTGTTGCGCGCCGCAGCATGCTAGAGGTGCATATGGCTGAGAAACTCATTCCGTTGGAGGACGCACAGGCGATCGTCTTGTCGCACGTGAATCGCACCGAAGTTGTCGAGATTCCCGTGTGGCAGGCCGTCGGTCTTCCCTTGGCAGAGGACGCGGTGGCCGATATCGACATCTCGCCGTTTGCCAACAGCGCTATGGACGGATATGCCGTGCGCTCGGCGGATTTGGCGCAGGCATCTGGTGAGGCGCCGGTGACGCTCGACGTTATCGGACACGAGGCCGCGGGCCATGTGTTTGAGGGCACAATTGGCGCGGGCGAGACGGTCCGCATCATGACGGGCGCGCCGGTGCCCGAAGGTGCCGATGCCGTGGTGAAATACGAGATCGTTGATGTGCTCGACGGCGATGGCAACGAGGGCTCGCGTGTGAGGTTCTCGGCGCCTGCCAAGGTGGGGGAGAACGTTCGCTCTGCCGCCGAGGAGGCGCATGCCGGCGATATCGTGATGCGTGTCGGCGAGGTTGTGGCACCGGCGGGCGCCGGCTTGCTGGCGAGCTCCGGGTATGCGAGCGTGAAGGTGCATGCCGCTCCGCGCGTGGGCATTATCTCGCTGGGGACGGAACTGGTCACGCCGAGTAAGGTACCGGCGCGCGGTCAGATTCGCGATTCCAACTCGTCGGCGTTGATGGCCGAGGCGCTCGATGCAGGAGCCGAGCCCGTGTTCTACGGCATTGCGCCCGATGATGAGCAGGCGATTGCCGAGCTGGTGCATCGTGCCGTGCAGGAGTGCGATTTTGTCATTACGAGCGGTGGCGCCTCGGCGGGCGATTACGATTTCGTGACGGCGCTCGTCCGGCGCGAGGGCGAGGTGCTGTTTGACCGCATCTCGATGCGTCCGGGCAAGGCCATCACGTTTGGCTTGCTCGGGGGTAAGCCCTACCTGGGGCTTTCAGGCAATCCGGCCGCGGCGTATGTGGGCTTTGAGATGCTCGCCCGTCCGGCGATCCGCAAGATGCGCGGTTTTGCCGAGGGTACGCGTCCCGTGCAGCAGGCGATATTGACGCACGGCGTGAAGAAGCGCCAGGACCGACGCTTCTTCGATCGCGCCACGGTTTTGCGCGACCCCGAGACCGGTGAGTTGTTGGTGACCGAGGCTAAGACGCAGAACTCGGCGCTGCTTGGAACTATGCAGCGTGCGAACTGCCTGTTGCGTATTGACGAAGGACCGTGCGAGCTCAAGGTGGGAGATGCCGTGGACGTTGTTCGCGTCGACCTGCCTGAGGGCGCCGTGTTGTAGGGGGAATGCTATGGAGCTGAAGATTTCGATCGTGACGTGCTCGGATACGCGCGATCTTACCCAGGACGAGGCTGGAGCTGCACTCGAGGAGCTTATCGAGGCGCAGGGCTGGACGGTCGCCTCACATGTGGTCGTGCGCGACGACGTCAGCGAAATCGGTGATGCCATTGTGGAAGCCGCCGATGAGTGCCACGCCAATGTCGTGCTCACCTGCGGCGGCACGGGGCTTTCGATGCGCGATGTGACGCCCGAGGCGACGCGTGCCGTCTGCGACCGCGATGTGCCGGGTATTGCCGAGGCAATCCGTGCATACTCCATGACCAAGACGCGCCGCGCCATGCTCTCGCGCGCTGTGTGCATGCAGCGTGGGCATACGCTTGTCGTAAACTTTCCCGGTTCTACGAAGGCCGCCCGCGAAAGCTGGGAGGCCATTGCGGACCAGCTGGAGCATGCGGCTCATATGACAGCGGGCGGCGGACATACCAACTAAGCGGTTTACCTGCGGCGGGGCGACCTGAACGGCTGCTCCGCTTTTGTTTTCCGCCGAAGCGACGCCGAGGTGCACGGTAACTTGAAACTTGAAACTATATTCTCTGGCGAGAATAATTTCTCACTATCACTATTCCCGCAGAAGTATAATCAGATTGCAGAATAAAGCCCGCGGTGTGGCGTCCGGGCAAAACGTCCGAAAGGGTTGACTATGTTCGATATGGTTTCACGCCGCGGTTTCATCTCGCTTTCTGCTGCCGCTGCCGCCGGCCTTGGCCTTGCTGGTTGCTCAGGCAACAAGTCTTCCGAGCCCGCCGGCTCCGCCAAGGCATCTTCCAAGAAGGAAACCGTCGAGCTGCAGGTCTTCGCTGCCAACTCGCTCGAGAAAGCTCTGCCCGAGGTTCAGGAGCTTTACGCCGAGCAGACCGGCACCACGTTTGCCGACACGCAGTTTAAGGCGTCTGGCGACCTCGTCGAGCAGATGCGCGCCGGTGCCGCCGTCGACGTGCTCATCACAGCCTCCAAGGGCACCATGGACGACGCCGAAGCCGCCGAGCTCGTCGACGCCGACACCCGTGAGGATATGTTCGTCAACGACCTCGTGATCATTCGCGCCGAGGGCTCCGACACCAAGGTCGAGGCCATCGCCGACGTCGCGAATCTGGACGGCAAGATCGCCATTGGCGACGCCAAGACCGTCCCCGCCGGCAAGTACGCCAACCAGGCCCTGGCCTCCGTGGGCCTCTACACCGGCACCGAGGGCGACGACGGCGAGTACGCCCCCGAGATCGCCGACAAGGTCGCACTGGCAGACAAAGTTGGTACCGCCGCCGCCTATGTGTCCACAGGCGACTGCGTGGCCGGTTTTGTCTATAGCTCCGATATCTTCCGCTATGACGGCATCGAGGAGGCCTTCGTGTGCCCCGAGGACTCGCACAAGCCCATCGTGTATCCGGGTGCCGTTGCCGAGAGCTCCGAGCACGCCGACGAGGCCAAGGCGTTCATCGACTTCTGTCTGACCAACAAGAAGGCTCAGAAGATTTGGGCTAAGTACGGCTTTGAGCTTTCCGAGTAGTGCGGCTTGGCGCGATAATTCCATCGTTTTGTGTTTCACTCCGTCCTTGTA
>CAJMNP010000145.1 GCA_905214895.1 uncultured bacterium
GCGCGGCGCCCAGGTTGGACACCTCGTCGATCTTGAGCACGGTGTAGATCTTGCCGCTGGCCTCCAGGATCTCCTGCACCTGGTCGGTAGTCAGGGCATCGAGACCGCAGCCGAAAGAGTTGAGCTGAATCAGGTCCAGGTCGTTGCGCATCGTCACAAAACGGGCGACGGCGTACAGGCGGCTGTGGTACATCCACTGGTCGACGACGCGAATCGGACGCTCGGGCTTCACCAGATGCGCGAGCGAATCCTCGGTAAAGACCGCAAAGCCAAAGCTCGAGATAAGCTCGGGCAGGGCATGGTTGATCTCGGGGTCGTTATGGTAGGGACGGCCGGCGAGTACGATGCCGTGGCCGCCGTGGTCCTCGACCCACTTAAGGGCCTCCTCGCCCATGGTCTGGATATCCTCGTGGAAGCGCGCATCGGCCTCAAAAGCAGCGTTGACAGCGGCATCGACCTCGGAGCGCGTGATTTTAGGACCGCGCACGCGGCCGCGACCGGCTTGGGCATCGGCCACGCGGTCAACAGCGAGCACCTGGTACAGACGGCGCTTGAGCTCGGTCTTGTCGTGATACGGCACAAACGGATACAAGAACTCGATGTTCTGCTCGCGGATCTCGTCGATGTTGAGCGCCAACGCCGTGGGGTAGCTCATGACGATGGGGCAGTTGTAACAGTTGCCGGCGGTCGGATCCTCCTTGCGCTCCCAGCGCACGCACGGCATCCAGATGAAGTCGACGTCACGGTCGATGAGGTTCATCACGTGGCCGTGGCTCATCTTGGCCGGATAGCACACGCTCTCGGACGGCATGGACTCGATGCCCGCCTGGTAGGTCTTTTTGCTCGACTGGTCGGACAACTGCACGCTAAAGCCCAAGCGCGTAAAGAACGCGTGCCAGAAGGGGTAGTTCTCGTACATGTTGAGTGCGCGCGGGATACCCACGGTGCCGCGCGGGGCCTCGTCGGGACTCAGGACCTCGCGGTTAAAGAGCAGCTCGTTTTTCTTTTTGAAGAGGTTGGGGGCCTCGGTCTTCTGCTTTTTGTGGCCGGCGCCCTTCTCGCAGCGGTTGCCGGTGATAAAGCGCCTGCCGCCGCCAAAGTCGTTGACGGTAAGCTGGCAGTTGTTAGAGCAACGGCCGCAGCGGACATGCTTTTGCGTCACGGTGAGGTGCGCGATGTCCTCGGCCGAAAGGATGGTCGAGGTGCCGTCGGCGCCAGCGCGATCGCGGGCGAGCAGGGCCGCGCCATAGGCGCCCATGCAGCCGGCGATGTCGGGACGCACGGCATGAACGCCGGTGAGCTGCTCAAACGCGCGCAGCGTGGCATCGGACATAAAGGTACCGCCCTGGACGATCACCTGGCTGCCGATCTCCTTGGGATCGCGCAGCTTAATGACCTTGAACAGGGCATTCTTGATGACGGAATAGGACAGGCCGGCCGCGATGTCGCCCACCGTGGCGCCTTCCTTTTGCGCCTGCTTGACGCGCGAGTTCATAAAGACCGTGCAGCGGCTGCCCAGGTCGACGGGGGCCTTGGCATGGATGGCGGCATCGGCGAACGCGCGCACGTCCATGTTCATAGAGACGGCGAAGCTCTCGATAAAGCTACCGCAACCCGACGAGCAGGCCTCGTTGAGCATGATGTGCTCGATGACGCCGTCCTTGACGCGCAGGCACTTCATGTCCTGGCCGCCGATGTCCAGAATGAACTCGACGCCGGGCAGGAACGCCTTGGCGCCGCGCAGGTGCGCGACAGTCTCGATCTCGCCGGAATCGGCCTTGAGGGCCTCGATGAGCAGCGCCTCGCCATAGCCCGTGGTGGTCACGTGGCCGATGGTGCAGCCGGCGGGGATGTGATTGTAGAAATCGGCCATGATGACCTTGGCCGTGCCCAAGATGTCACCGTTGTTGTTGCCGTACCAGGTGTGCAGCAGCTGACCGTCCTCGCCCACGAGCGCGGCCTTCATGGTGGTGGAACCGGCGTCGATGCCAATGAACACGCGGCCGGTGTAGCCGTCGAGCTTTCCCTTGGGGACGACTTCCTGGTCGTGGCGGTTCTTGAACTCGGCAAAGTCCTCGTCGGTGGCAAAGAGCGGGTCCAGACGCTCGACCTCGGCACCCTGTGTGTCGCCCAAGCTGTCGATGGCCTCGATAAGCTGCGGGAACGTGCTGAGCTTGTTGGACTCGTGCGCCATGGCGGCGCCGCTCGCCACAAACAGGTGAGCGTTTTGGGGCACGATACGATGCTCCTCGTCCAGGTTGAGTGTGAGGTAGAAGCGGTGACGCAGCTCGGAGAGATACTGCAGCGGGCCGCCCAGGAAGGCGACGTTGCCGCGAATGGGACGGCCGCATGCCAGGCCCGAGATGGTCTGGGTCACGACGGCCTGGAATATGGAGGCGGCCACGTCCTCGGGTCGGGCGCCCTCGTTGAGCAGCGGCTGGACATCGGTCTTGGCAAAGACGCCGCAGCGGCTGGCGATGGGATAGATGGTGGTGGCGTTGGCCGCGAGCTTGTTGAGGCCACTGGCATCGGTGTGCAGCAGGGTTGCCATCTGATCGATGAACGCGCCCGTGCCGCCGGCGCAGGTGCCGTTCATGCGCTGCTCAATGCCGTTGTCGAAGTAGATGATCTTGGCGTCCTCGCCGCCCAGCTCGATGGCGACATCGGTGGCCGGGATGAGGGTCTCGACGGCGCGCTTGCTGGCGATGACCTCCTGGACAAACTCCAAGTCGAGCCACTGGGACAGCAGCAGGCCGCCCGAGCCGGTAATGGCGCAGGTCATTTGGGCCGTCGGCAGCACGGTCGCAGCGCCCTCGAACAGGTCGCGGGCGCAGGCGCGGACGTCGGTGTGGTGGCGCTGGTACTTGGCGTAGACGATCTGGTTGTCGTCGTTGAGCACGGCGAGCTTAACGGTGGTGGAGCCCACGTCGATGCCCAGGTGCAGGTTGCCGTGGGCGTTGTCGGGGTTGAAGATCGCGCCTTCGGGGGCGTGGGCGGCGGCTACGGGCTCAGCGGCGGTGGCGGGCTCGCTAGCGACGGACGTCTCCCCTGCTGCGTTCTTGGCATCGGCAACTGCATCGGCAACTTTCTCGGCAGCCGCGGTCGCGGCCTTCTGCGCGGCGTCCACCACGGCGGGCGCGGCCTCGCGTGCGGCAGCGACCATGCGGTCCTTGATGCCCTCGACGAGTTTGCTCATTGTCTCTCCTCTTAGTTGTTGGACTCGACGGT
>CAJMNP010000146.1 GCA_905214895.1 uncultured bacterium
TCGCGTTTTTCTACCTCGTGCCGTATTTCCTGATGCTTGCCTTTGGCCACCACGAAGTCGACTTCTTCTCGGTCATGGCCGCGAGCGCCTTTGTTCAGCTCCTGAGCTCTGCTGTTCCCCTGCCCGGTGGCACCGGCGGCGCCGAGGGCGGCTTCGCACTGTTCCTGGGTCATTTCTTTGGATCGGCGTCGACCGCCGGTTATCTGCTGTGGCGCCTCATTACGTTTATCGCGCCGACGATTTTGGCCGCGCCCCTGCTGGGCCTTAAGAGCGCTCACAACGAGAGTATCCACGCACGCTGGGATCGCGCGATGCGCAAGCTCGGACGATCGCCTCAGACGTCCTCTAAGCCTGCAAAGCCCCATCCTGTGAATGCGGTTACCGTGGATCCCAATCAGCATGCTCAGAAGGCTTCTGGGGCCGCCAAACCGTCGCATAAGGCCTATGTGCGCCAGACAGGCGACGGCATCCGTGTGTCCCCGGCTGCTTTGAACAAAAAGAAGCTCCCTAAGGCGTAACAGTTGGTCGTGCGTTCTTCATGTTGCCGGGCTTTTTTGTGCCGGATGGGGGATAATCCTCTTACGTAGATTAACTCTCATCTGTTGATGAATGCTTGCATGCCGAAGGGACACGTCCATGGACACCAGCAAACCGCGCCTCGACCGCCGCATCGTTCGCAGCCGCAATGCCATCCTTTCTGCGTTTGAGCGCCTGCTGATGGATAAACCGCTTGCCGATATTACCGTGAGTGCCATCGCGCGTGAGGCCAATGTCGATCGCAAGACCTTCTACGTGCACTTTGGCACGGTCGACGGCCTGCTCGATGCCATCGCCGCCGATGTGGTGGAGATGATCGTCGACTCTGTCGAAAAGACGCTTTCCACTATGGGCAGTGACCCCAACGAGCGCGCCCTTGGAGCGGCGGCTACCTTCTTTAAGACCATCAACGAGGCACTTTGCAATAACCTCGTGCTCAATCGTCAGCTGATTGAAAACATCCCGCTCGACGATTTTATTACGCGCTTGCGCGTGCCGCTCGAGCACGAGATTGCCGAGCGCGACCTGCTGCCCCACGGCCTCAAGGACGAGATGTTCGACTATTACCTGGCTTTTTTGCTTTCGGGTATTATCGGCATTTACCGCACGTGGGCGCTCTCCGATGGCTCGGTGCCCATTGAGCGCATCTCGGAGGTCGCAAACAATCTGACGTTGAACGGACTATCGAGTCTGGAATCTCGTTTCGAATAGCACGAGCGCCTTATCCCCCCCCCTGAGTTGCGGTGAAATAAGGACTGAATAGGCCTTTTAATAGCTTAAACACACCCTATTTCACCGCAACTCAGGGGGATTGCATTACTGGTAGCGCAGGCACTCCACGGGGTCGAGTTTTGCTGCCCGGCTGGCGGGATAGAAGCCGAAGATGACGCCGATGCCGACGGAGACCGCAAAGGCCAGTAGCACCGTGGCGATCGAAAAACTCGGCGTAATGGTACCGCTGGCGCCGAGCTCGCTAAGCACGCCGGAACCCGCGGCGAACATCGTTAGACCCCAGGCAAGCAGGTAGCCAATCACGACTCCTAAAATGCCACCGGTGATGCACAGCGCCGAAGACTCGGCCAAAAACTGTGCGGTGATATCGCGACGGCTGGCACCCAAGGCTCGACGAATACCGATCTCGCGGATACGCTCGGTCACATTGGTGAGCATCATATTCATGATGCCGATACCGCCCACGAGCAGCGAAATGCTGGCAACGGCGCCCATGATGAGCGAAAACGCGCCCATAAAGGAATTGAGGGCGTCGATGGCGCTTTTCATTGAGGTCGCCGATACGCTGTCATATTCGTCGTCGTCCGCGATGCCCTTCATACCGCGCACCTTGGATTCAATCGTCTTGCACAGCTCGTCCATGTCCGTGCCCTCGGCGGCGAGCGCCGTTACGCTGGGAAACGACGGGTTCTCGTCGCCAAAGAGACCCGAGATGGTCTCGCGCGGCATGTATAGCGTGAGCGAGCCCATGGAGTCGCTGCCGCCGTCGATAACACCGACAATCTGCACCTCACCGTTGGAAACCTTAATGGTCTTGCCCACCGCGTCCTGCTCGTTGCCGTACAGCTGGTCGGCGCCTCCACGGCTGATGAGCGCCACGTGTGCGCCAGATTGGGACTCGGCCTGGGTGTAGGTGCGCCCCGCGACGAGCTTGCTGGCGCCCACCGCGTCGAGCATGTCGCTATCGACGCCCTGCGCCATGACGGTATAGCTTTTGTCACCGGCCTTGTATTCGGTGTAGGCGCTGTCCACGATGCCGATCTGCTCGATCTGCGGCACCATCTTGCGAAGCTTCTCGACGTCCGACTCGGTGAGCTCTTGGGACGAATAGATCTGCACCATGCGGGCGGCGTTAAGACCCAGGCTGTTGACTAGGCTGTTTTGGATGCCTCCGATAAGCGAGGTCATGGCTATGACCGACGCGATTCCAATGACGATGCCCAGGATGGTGAGCAGGCTGCGTCCCTTGTTGGCCTCGAGCGAGTGAAGGGCTTCTTGGACAAGATCGCGGGTACTCATGCCTTCGCTCCTTTCGGCTGATTGGTGGTTGTAGAAATCACGGGCAGATTGTTGACGGCCCCGCGTAGCGTATTCGGTGTATGCGCGATATATGCACCGTCATGGATTCGACCATCGCGAATGGTCACGGCGCGGTCGGCCTCGGCAGCAATGCCGGGGTCGTGCGTAATGAGAACGATGGTCTTGCCGCGCTCCTGGAGCTTGTGGAAGGTCTCCATCACGAGCGCTCCGGTGGCGGAGTCCAGGTTTCCCGTCGGTTCATCGGCCAAGATGATGGGCGGGTCGTTGACGAGGGCGCGCGCGATGGCGACGCGCTGCATCTGTCCGCCCGAGAGCTCGGAGATGCGATGGTCCCAATGGTCGACCGGCAGCGTGACGGCTTGCAGCGCATGGACGGCGCGCATCTCACGCTGAGCCCGCGGCACGTTGGTGTAGGACAGCGGCAGCATGACGTTTTCGATCACCGTCAGGCGCGGCAGCAGATTAAAGCTTTGAAAGACAAAGCCGATGCTCAGCGCGCGCACCTCGGTGAGCTCATCATCGTCGAGCTCGGCGACGTTGAGCCCTTGCAGGAAGTAATCGCCCGCCGTCGGTTTGTCCAGGCAGCCCAGGATGTTCATGAGCGTCGACTTGCCCGAGCCCGAGGGGC
>CAJMNP010000147.1 GCA_905214895.1 uncultured bacterium
CCCGCGACCCCAACCTTGGCAAGGTTGTGCTCTACCAACTGAGCCATGTCCGCTTACGAGGATTAATCTTACGTGATACCCGCATCCTATGCAAGAACTTTTTTTGAAAAGTTTTGCGACGCCCTCTCGAACCTCGCGAAGACATCAGCCACCATGGAAAGCGCGGGCAAACGCAAACTCGCCGCAAGAGGCCCCCTACAACTCAGCGAGCATGATCCAGGCAGAGCTGTCCTGCGCAAGCCTGCCGTCTGCAAGCGGTGATGAGGTGAGCAGGACCTTGCCCGCCGGCAGCTCCACGGGTGCTGCACCGAAGTTCGTCACACACGCCCAGCCGTTGTCGCGGCGATAGGCGATGACGCCGCCCTCAGCGCCCTCGGCACCATCCGCAAGGCCGGTACGCCCGTCAAGATCGAGCCACGCAAGATCGTTGGCGCACCCGCGCAGCTTGCGCCGCAGCCAGAGGGCGTCACGATAGAGCGCAAGCATCGATGTCGGGTCCGCTTCTTCCCTATCGGCAGCGCAATCGGAAAACCATGCAGGCTGCGGCAGATGGGGCGCCGCATCGGCGTCCGCCGGTGAAAACCCAAACGATCCGCCCTGCGTGGGATCGTCCGCTGCCACCCACGGCAGGGGCACACGGCAGCCGTCGCGCCCCTTCTCGCGCTTCGGTCCGTGCGTATTGGTCGCAGTGGGATCTTCGAGTGCGGCCCACGGGATATCGGCCACCTCAAAAAGGCCGAGCTCCTCACCCTGATACACGTATGCCGAGCCCGGAAGCGCCAGCTCAAGCAAAAGGGCCGCCCGCGCGCGGCGCTCGCCGAGTTCACGGTCCTCGTCATAAGACGACCCGTCGCGTAAGAGCCAGTCAAGCGCAATCTGGTGGTAGCGCGTCGCCTTGATTTGCGGCAGGGCATAGCGCGTCGCCACGCGCGGCACGTCGTGGTTGGAGAGTACCCAGGTCGAGGCGGAATCGGATTCGATGGCCGCCTTCAAGCCCTCCTCGATTGCAGCGTGCATGTCATCATAGGTCCAAGTGGCCTTGGCGAACTCAAAGTTAAATGTCTGGCCAAGCTCGCTGGGGCGCGCGTAGAGATACTGGCGCTCGGGCAGCACCCACGCCTCGGCAACAGCGCTGCGCGGCGGATTATAGCGGTCGAACACGCCGCGCCACTCGCGATAGATCTCGTGAACCTCGTTGCGATCCCACAGCGGATGGGTGCCGTCGTCAACCATGTCATCGCCCTCGGCGAGATGCCACTGGTCGAGATCATCGCGGTCGAGATCCTTGGCGAGACCGTGCGCCACATCAATGCGAAAGCCATCGACGCCTCGATCGCTCCAAAACGCCAGGACGTCGCAAAAGAACGCGCGAACCTCGGGGCATGACCAGTCAAAGTCCGGCTGCTCGGGCGTAAACATGTGCAGATACCACTGACCGTCCGCAACACGCGTCCAGGCGGGGCCGCCAAAGTTGGCATTCCAATTGGTGGGAGGCAGCTCGCCATGCTCGCCGCGACCATCACGGAAGATATAGCGGGCGCGCTCGGGCGATCCGGGGCCGGCGGCAAGAGCGGCTTTGAACCAGGGGTGCTGGTTGGACGAATGGTTGGGCACGATGTCGACGATGACCTTGATGCCGCGCGCGTGAGCCGCGGCGATCATGTCATCGAAGTCGTCAAGCGAGCCGAGACGTTGGTCGACATCGCAGTAGTCCGCCACGTCATAGCCGCCATCGACAAGAGGCGATGGGTAAAACGGGCTCAGCCAGATGGCCTCGATACCCAGCCGCTCAAGATAGTCCATCTGCTGGGTAATGCCCGCGATATCGCCCAAACCCGAACCAGTCGAGTCCTTAAACGAGCGCGGGTAAATCTGATAGATCGCGGCATCGGACATCCATGAGCGCGAGGAGGACTTTTCTGTAGCCATGGGGTGTGTCTCCCTTGCAACGAGGTTTTGTGAGATGCCCACGATGATACGCCCAAAGCTGACATTCACGGCAATCAACGCCGCAGCCACGCCCCAAACGCTCGCCCCCTCTCGGGCTCGAGCCTCCTGGGACGAATCGATCGATTAGTGAAAAGAACGGAAGACTTACTCCCCCGGCCACGACAGCGAGCGGGCTCCGGGTGCCCCAGGTTGCCGCGAAAGAGGAGGGAAGCGTACTTTATGTACGCGACCGACGATTGAGGGGCAAGATGGGGTGCCCGGGGCCCGCGCAGCGTCAACAAAAAACGCGGTTCGTTAGAACCGCGTAAGATAGTTGGAGCGGACAACGGGGCTCGAACCCGCGACCCCAACCTTGGCAAGGTTGTGCTCTACCAACTGAGCCATGTCCGCTTGCGGGTTATTAATTTACGCGAGTTGCCCAAAAGACGCAAGTACTTTTTTCAAAAAAGTTGTTCGCCACATGCTCTTGGCAGATATACATGCCAAAACGATTTACTAGGCGCATGATTCCAATGTTCCGCTAAACAGCTTTACCATCCGAACGCGCGTACCGGCACCATCAGTACGACGGGCAACCTCCACGTTGTCGACTAACATGCGCATGAGCTTGATCCCACGCCCGCGCTCCTCAGTCGTAACCGGTTCACTCGACCCGTCAATCGAATAGCCCGCCCCACGGTCGACAACCTCAATCACGACACGATCGCCATAGGCCTGAACCGTCAGGATGCATCCGATACCGCCCGCATGGTCATACGCGTTGCCCAGCGCCTCGCCCGATGCCAACGCGACGTCATAGCGCTCATCCCGCCTCAGGGGAAGCGGTTCGAGTAGCTCGGCAATACGATGACGATAGTATGGAAGGTTCTCGATACCCTGGCGCACCTCGACACTCTTGCTCCAGCGAGGCAATTCCCCCACCGGAATGGCAGGAATCGACTCCCGAGCGAAGCCCGCAACATGGAGGATGTCGACAAGTCGGGCAATCTCCAAAAAGCGGATGACCTCATCGGAGGCGTTAACGAGCGAAAGCAGGCCCTCTCGCCTCATGAGTTCTCTGGCACGTGTAAGCAAAAACGCCAAACCCGTCGAGTCGATAAAGCCCACGGCCTGGCAATTGATGACAACGCGACGAACGCCCCGGTCGATCAAATTGTCCAACCGTCGGCGCAGCACGGGCACCGAGGCGATGTCGACATCACCCGGTGGCGTCAAAACCGCTATGTCATTCCACTCATTCATACGACCATGGTTCCCCA
>CAJMNP010000148.1 GCA_905214895.1 uncultured bacterium
GCGTGCTGCAGATGCGCAGCCACGACTCGATCATGCGCGAGGCCGAGCTGCTCACACACGACCCCGAGTTTAAGGGCTACATCAACGACGTGGGCGGACCGACGGCCAACTTTAGCCGCCCGGCCTGCGACAAGCAGCTCAAACACGGCGTGTGCAAGAACAAGCGTTGCCTGTGGCCGAGCGTATGCAAGAACATGGTAGTCGACGAGAGCGGCTACACGCAGTTGCTGCGCGACCTGCGCCAGCTGCCGGGCGTCAAGAAGGTCTTCGTCCGCAGCGGCATCCGCTTTGACTACACTATGGCCGACGCCTCGGACGAGTTTTTGCGCGAGCTACTGGAGCACCATGTCTCGGGCCAGCTGCGCGTAGCGCCCGAGCACGTGAGTGACGCGGTGCTCTCCGTAATGGGCAAGCCGAGCCGCGCCGTCTATGATGCGTTCTGTCGTAAATTTGAACGCCTGAACCGCGAATACGGACTCAAGCAGTATGTAGTGCCGTACCTGATTTCGAGCCACCCCGGCTCGACGATGAAGGAGGCCGTGGACCTTGCCGAAGCCGTGCGCGACATGGGCTACATGCCCGAGCAGGTGCAGGACTTCTACCCCACGCCGTCCACCATGTCGACCTGCATGTACTACACCGGCGTAGACCCGCGCACCATGGAGCCGATCTATGTGGCACGCGATCCGCACGAAAAGGCCATGCAGCGCGCGCTGATTCAGTATCGCAAGCCCAAGAACTACAAGCTCGTGCGCGAGGCGCTGGAAAAGGCCGGCCGCCGCGATCTGATTGGCTACACCAAGCATTGCCTGATTCGTCCCGTGCCGCCGCGCCCGGGCGAGACGTCTGCTGGCGGTGGGCATGGCACCGACAAGAAGGGTGGCAAGGCCCACGGTGGTGCCGCCGGCAAGGGGCCCAAAGGTAGCAAGGGGCACGGCGGCATGTCGCGTGCGCAGAACACTGCCGGTCGCAATCGCGCGGCCCAGGGGCGTCAGGGCGCCAACGGAGGCGGGCGTCGCAACTAGCGTGGCGAGGGCCGGCCGGCGTCTCTTGGCCAGTCGGCGTCTCCTCATCGGCCAAGCGTGTTTTCCCTAGGGGAAACACGCTTGGGCTGTCTCCAGTCGTGATTTCCCTAGGGGGAACACGCTCAGACACGCCTAGCCGTGTTTTCCTTAGGGGAATCACGCTTGCTGGTAGGGACGATCCGTCTGGCACGTCAGTTTGAGCGACCGCATCGCCTCTACCAGCACAAAGCCGGCGATGGCAACCGTGATCACTACGTCGAGCGGCGTGTTCACAAACCAGAGCAACGTCATGAGGTACGACCCGGCATTAAAGGCAAAGTGCAGCAGAATCGTGTAGCGGAGCTTTCCGGTCGTCACGAGCACCCAGCCAAAGATGAGGCCGGCGGCACCCGCGTAGCAACCCTGCACCCAATTCATGTGCATAAAACCGAAGATTGCCGCCTGCAGCACAATCGCCGCGGCGATACCCCACGTACTTGGGGCCGCCCAGGGCACCATGGCGCCGTTTTGCGCGCTCGCACGACGCGGGCGCTTCCAAAGTGGGCGACACTGCGGATTAAACGCTCGGAGCGAAAACTCAAAAATAATGCCGCGCACCAGCAGCTCTTCACAAAATGGGGCGCCGAGCACCGTAGTCAGGACGGCGAGATAGCTGGTGTCGCCCATACCTGTTTCCTCGATAAGCTCGCTGTAGTCGGCCGCGGCGTCGGGCAACAGCGACAGCACGGCGTCGGTCACGTAGCCAACGAGCACCTGCAGGGCAAGGCCAATCACGACAACGCAAGCGATGCGCTTCCATGCAGCACTTGCTCCCCCGCCGAGCGGACGTTCACCTTGCCGGCGCGCCATGAAGGAGCGGGGCCACAGATAACGCCACCACAGCAGCGCCATCAAAAACGACGCCGTCTGAGCGGCAGCCTGGAACCATTGGATATCGAGATTGTCGATCGGATAGCCCGTCAGCACCGATACGGCATCGAGAACCGAAAACAGAACCACGCTCAGGGCTATATCGGCAGCGACAACGCCAAAACATGCAAGCGCCCACGCCATCGCATTGAGCATGCCAACCTCCTCAAAACCGTTCCCTAGTTCTACCACAACTCGGCAGAGAGCTGATCCCATGGGGACGGAGGAAAACGGATCACTTATTGATGAGAATCGGGCACAGTGCCAAAGGCCCCGCTGGGCGAAATGTCGAACGGAAAGGTGCCGCAGCGATTGAAGGCGGCGATGAACATGCGGATGGCGTTGGACGGCGTGGTGCCTACGAGCTGGGTTGCCGCCGCGAAGGCCGCCTTTTCCTCAAGCAAGACCTTCGCTACAACCGGGGTCATGTGTTCTGCCATGGCGCTTCCTTTTTGAAACGACGGTGGTGCGGATAGATGCGGGCCACGCGGCTGGGCGACGGGCTGTGAAGGCAACCCGATTGGCCCGCATCTGGAGTTTGTTTCTACGGCGTTGGTATTACTTGGTATTCCTAAGTATTACCCCGCAGATAGAATAGCACACCTGATCCCTTGGGGACGGAGGAAAACGGATCATTTTGTTGCTGAGCTAGAACTTAGAACGTGATGGTATCCGAGATATCGAGGGCATGAGCGTCGGTGGCGTCGTGCGCGGCGAGAAGGAGCGTGCGGCCATCGAGCAAGTCGAGCACGACCTCGGCGCACGCATCGCGCGCAGCGGCATCCAAGCCGGTAAAGGGCTCGTCCAGAATCACCGCGCCGCCCGGGCACAGCAGGGCCCGAGCGATCTCGACGCGACGGCGCTGCCCACCCCCATATCAACCCTTCGCACCAAACGGCAATGCCCCGTCCGCGCAAATACGCGAACGGGGCATTGCTCAAGCTATGCAGCCAGCGGCCTTTTACGCCAGTGACTTTCTGTCTTTACTTAAGCTCAGGCCAGTAACCCTTGTTGGCCTCGATCATGTCGTCGAGAACCTCCTTGGCGACCTTCATCGAAGGCACGGTCTTGTTCAGCGTAAAGGCCTTGAGCGCCTTCTCGTACGAACCCTCGATCGTAGCCTCGACCACGAGCTTCTCAGAGTTCAGCTGCTGCATCATGAGGCCCTGCTGGAACAGAGGAATGTTGTCGCGGCTGATGACCTCGGGGCCGTTCTTGCCAATGTAGGCAGGCAGCT
>CAJMNP010000149.1 GCA_905214895.1 uncultured bacterium
GCTACAAGGCCATGCAATCCATCATGGACTGGGACCGCTCGCGCCTGGCCTACCGCGCCGTGAAGCGCGCGTTCGACATCGTGTTCAGCGGCTGCGTGCTGGCCGTCATTGCCGTACCCGGCCTGGTGCTCGCCGCGGCCATCCGCCTGGAGAGCGAGGGTAACCCGTTCTACAGCCAGATCCGTGTGGGCCAGACCCATCGCGACGGCAGCCTGTCCACCTTCCGCATGTGGAAGTTCCGCTCCATGTACAAAGACGCCGACGAGCGCCTCGCCGAGCTCAGGGAGCAGAACGAGATCGCGGGCGCCATGTTCAAGATGCGCGAGGACCCGCGCGTCACTAAGATCGGGAAGTTCATCCGCAAGCACTCCATCGACGAGTTCCCGCAGTTCCTGAACGTGTTCCTGGGGCAGATGTCCGTCGTCGGCCCGCGCCCGCCGCTGCCCAACGAGGTGGCCGAGTACACGGAGTACGACCTGCAGCGCCTGGCCGTGAAGCCCGGGATCACCGGCTGGTGGCAGGTGACCGACCGAAACGACACCGACTTCGACGGCATGGTCCGCCGCGACCTGGAGTACATCTCCAAGCGCGGCTTGTTGACTGATCTGAAGATCGTCGCGCTGACAGTGATTGAGGTCCTGACTGGAAGCGGAGCTAGCTAGTCGTCCTGTTTCCAACGAAGTGTTCGGCTATTTTGAAAGTAGATTGTTTTGTTGAATAAAGAGATTTCAGATAAGTATCAACACTGGATTAAGCGCTGTGACCGTCGCGTAGACTTGCAGGAATTGTCTGAAACTGAAATCACAGACTCCTTTTTCCGTGAGCTGGCTTTCGGAACCGGTGGTCTGCGCGGTAAGCTCGGCCTCGGCCCCAACCGACTGAATGTCTATACCGTCGGCAAGGCAACGCAAGGTCTGGCAGATTACCTTAATAACTTCTTTGATAGTCCGTCTGTCGCGCTCTGTCGTGATACCCGTCACGGCTCCGAGGAGTTCGTGCGCCGCGTAGCCGAGGTGCTCGCCGGAAACGGAATCAGGTCTTATCTGTTCGAGCGCGTTGAGCCCACGCCTGCGCTCAGCTTCGCCGTCCGCGAGCTTGGCTGCTCGGCCGGCGTCAACATCACTGCATCGCACAACCCCGCCGAATACAACGGATACAAGGTCTATGGTGCTGATGGCTGCCAGATCACCGTCGAGGCAGCGGAGACTATCCAAGCGGCTATCGACCCCGTCGACTGCTTCGACGGCGTCAAGACGATTCCGTTCGAGAATGCTTTGGAAGAGGGGCTTGTTCAGTGGATTCCCGAGAGGGTTCTCGACCGCTATCTCGATGAGACACTCAAGGTATCAACGCTAGGGGACTGCTCGGGGCTCCGCATCGTTTACACCCCGCTCCACGGCGTCGGCCTGGAGTGTGTGTCCCGCGCCCTCGAGGGCATCGGCGTCGCCGAGGTCGCGACCGTCGAGGAACAGTGCGTGCGCGATGGCGACTTCCCGACCTGCCCGTACCCCAACCCCGAGGTACGCGAGGCGCTGAAACTCGGGCTCGAGTACTGCGACAGCGTGAAGCCCGACCTGCTGCTGGCGACCGACCCGGACACCGACAGAGTAGGCATCGCGGTCCCGCATGCCGGTGAGTATAAGCTGCTCACCGGCAACGAGGTCGGCCTGCTGCTGCTCGACTTCCTTGCCGATAAGGCCGCCGAGAGGGGTCGTAAAATGTCCCGCGAGGTCGCCTGCACCACCATCGTCTCCGCGCCCATGGCCGACGATATCGCGAGCGCACGCGGATTCGAGCTGCGCCGCACGCTCACCGGGTTCAAGTTCATCGGCGAGCAGGTCGGCGTGCTGGAGTCCGAAGGCCGCGAGGGCGACTTCCTCATGGGCTTCGAGGAGTCCTACGGCTACCTCGCCGGCACGTCCGTGCGCGACAAGGACGCAGTGGTCGCCTCCATGCTCATCTGCGAGCTCGCCGCACATTGGAAGAAGCTGGGTCTGGACCTCTACGAGGCCATGGAGCGCCTCTACGAGACATATGGCTTCTGGTCGAGCGCCCTTCTCGGCCAGGCATACGAGGGCCCCGAGGGCGCGTCCGACATGGCCTCGATGATGTCTGGCCTCCGAGAGCACGCCCCGGAGAATATCGGCGGCACTGCCGTCGCGGAGCGCATCGACTACGCCCAGGGCGCGCCGATGCCCGTCGTCAACCCGACCGATGAGCCCCAGTGCCTTCCAGAGGCGGACGTCCTAGAGTTCAGGCTCGCCGACGGCTCCCGAGTCCTTTTCCGACCCAGCGGCACCGAGCCCAAGGCGAAGGCTTACGTGTTCGCCAAGGGCTCCGACCGAGCAAAGTCCGAGTCCAAGCTCTCTGCGCTGGTCGCGGACGCCAAGTCGATCCTGGGAGGGACCCGCTAATGATCCACCTCGTCCTGCTCTCCGGCGGCTCCGGCACGCGCCTGTGGCCGCTCTCCAACAGCACCCGCTCCAAGCAGTTCCTCAAGGTTCTGCGCGATGCGGACGGCAACCACGTCTCCATGGTCCAGCGCGTCTTCGGACAGATCGGCGCCGTCGACGCCGACATCGATATAACCATCGCCACCTGCGCGAGCCAGGAGGAGTCCATCCGCCGCCAGGTGGAGGGCGGCTACGCGCTGGTGCTCGAGCCTGAGCGCCGCGACACCGCCCCGGCCATCATGCTCGCGTGTGCGCATCTCGCGCTCGAGCAGGGTGCCGGCGAGGGCGACACCGTCATCGTCATGCCCATCGACAGCTACGCGGACCAGGCGTACTACGACAGCGTCGTCAAGCTCGACGAGGCCGTCCAGTCGGATTTCGCCGAGCTCGTCCTCATGGGCGTGGAGCCCACCTACCCCAGCGGCAAGTACGGCTACATCGTGCCTGCGACGGGTGAGGGCTGGCCCCGCCGAGTCGAGCGCTTCACCGAGAAGCCCGACGAGGGGACCGCACGGGAACTCATCTCCCAAGGGGCCCTCTGGAACTGCGGCGTGTTCGCGTTCAGGCTCGGCTGGCTCACCGGCCTCACCGCCAGGTACCTGTCCTGCGGCATCTTCGATGAGTTCCGCTCCCGCTATGCGGAGCTGCCCAAGAACTCCTTCGACTACGAGGTCGTGGAGAGGGCGTCGTCCATCG
>CAJMNP010000150.1 GCA_905214895.1 uncultured bacterium
TTGGTCGTCGTGTGCAACAAGAACTCTAGCACGGTATGCCACGGCATACCGCGACACTTGGATGGGGTAGAATCAGCCTTTGAACGCAGAAGGGACGGAAGGTCATGGATACGACAAATAGCTCGCGCGAGCTGCACCTAACGGTGGCGAACGAAGACTACTTGGAGTGCATGGTTCGCATCGAAAGCGAAGAAGGGGAGACCAGTGGCGTGCGATCGGTCGACATCGCGCAGCGTCTTGGTGTCTCCAAGGCATCGGTCAATAAGGCAGTTTCGGCGCTTAAGGCGTCCGAGCTTGTCGAGCAATCGCATTACGGCAAGGTCATCCTGACCGACCGTGGTCGCGAGGTCGGCACGGCTATCTGGTACCGTCATCGCCTTGTCCGCACGTTTTTGGTCCAGGAGCTCGGCGTCGATTTTGAGCGGGCCGATTCTGAGGCGTGCATGATGGAACATGCGCTTTCCGAGGACACGATGAGCCGCTGGCTCGCCTATCTCGAAAAACAGGGAATCAGCGTCGAGGAATAGCGAAACACATATATGGATACGAGTTATTACAACCGCCCCGGCGGCGAGGAACTTATGCGCCGCATGTCGAGCGAGACCCTGTTGACGCAGGGCCCCATGGGCAGCGTGCTGATGAGTGAATACGATGCCGCCGACATCCCACCGGCGTTTTGGAACCTTGCCGAGCCGCAGACTGTTTCTCGTATCCATCGCCTGTATGTCGCCGCCGGTGCGCAGGTGCTCATTACCAATACCTTTCAGGCATCAAGCTACGCCCTCAAGCAAGATCAGATTACGCCGTCCGTGGCTGAGGTCAATCGCGGTGCCGTCGACGATGCGTGCCAGGCGCACCCTCAGCTGCTGCTGGGCTCGATGGGCCCGATCGGCATTGAGTGGTTTGCCGAAGACTCTGCCGAGTATCGAGAAATCCGAGGTATTTCGCGAGAGCAGGCATACGCCCTGCTCAATGCTGGTGTTGACGGTCTGCTAATCGAGACGGTGACATCTATCCGTAATTTGCAGCCCATGCTTGCCGGCGCCCAGGATGCCGCCGACGGCATGCCTGTTTTGGTGAGTTTTGTCGTTGACGATAATGGCGACCTGCTAGGCGATGGCCTCAACATCGAGGCTGCTGTTTTGTACGCCGAAAAGCACGGCGCAAACTCGGTTGGCGTTAACTGCTGTTCACTGGCGGCCGCGAACGTGGCGGTGCCCAGGATGGTTGCATCGGCGACTACGCCCGTCACGGTACGCCCCAACGTGGGCAATCCGGTTCAAACTCAGGATGGCCCTGTGTGGCGCGAGAACCCCGAAGCCTTCGCGCGCGCTTGCATCGAATGGAGGCATGCCGGTGCCGCAATGGTGGGCAGTTGCTGTGGAACCACGGCGATCACCACGGCGGCGATGGCCGAGGCGCTCGATATATAAAGGTCAAAACCGCTCCATACGGGGCGGTTTTCTTATTGCTTGCACATCGTCGGTGGCATTTGCCCAAATGGTGAATGCCGGTTTTGGCAGGTTGCTGGGCGAGCGCTGAGGGTATACCTCATGCGTACCATGATCCAAACACTGTGAGGTGTCTGCGCGTGTGCGCGATAATTCATTTTGGAACTGACGGTTGGCGCGCCCGCGTCGACGACGACTTTACCGCCGACAACGTTGCCCGCATTGCCGATGCCGTCGGCGAGTTGTGGCAAAAGACCAATCCCGGCAAAACAGTATATATAGGGTTCGACACCCGGCCGCAGGCGCGCGAGTTCGCTGAGCTTGCGGCAGGCGTGCTTGCGGCTCACGGATTGGACGCAGCGCTCGCATCTCGGCCTGTCCCGACCCCCGCCCTCACGTGGGCGGCGGCGTATGACGGCGAGGCCTGCGGTGCGCTCATGGTGACGGGGTCCCATCATCCGCAGGGGTATCTGTGCCTTAAGTTGCGCATGGGAGATGGCTCGACGGCCAATCAGGATGTCATCGAAGAGCTTGAAGAGACCATGGCCTCCGAGCCGATGGGGATCGAGGAAAGCTATCGCACCGCGGATATTATTCCTGACTATATGCAGGCGGTGGCATCGTTTGTCGATGCCGAGGCCATTCGAGCCGCTCACCTGCGTGTGGTAGTTGACCCCATGGGCGGCGCGGCCCAGGGATATCTTGCCGACCTGCTGCGGGAGCTAGGCGTCGAGGTGCACGAGATTCATGCCGGAGAGTCGTCCGATCAAGAGGACATTTGCCCCGACCCTGTTGAGCCATGGGTGGACGCTTGCGAGCGTGCAGTTGTCGAGGACGGGGCGTGCGCGGGCCTGGTGACCGACGGCGATGCCGATCGTATTGGCGCGGTCGACGAACGCGGTAGATATATACATCCGCATCAAATCATGGCGCTTGTTTTGGGCGACCTCGTTCAATTCCGCAATTTGGAGGGGCGTGTCGTCGTCAATCTCTCGTGCTCGACACTCGTACGCCGCATTGCTGAGGCGCTTGGCTGTCGCGTGACCGTTAAGCCGGTCGGTTTCAAATATATAGCTGCAGAGATGAAGAAGGGCGGCGTCCTCATGGGAGGCGAGGAGGCCGGCGGCATCGGCATCGCCGCGCATATGCCCGAGCGCGATGGAATCCTTGCTTGTCTGATTCTGTGTGAGCTTATGGCAAAGACGGGCGCGCCCTTGGGCGTTTTGGTCGATCAGCTCGAGGCCAGTTTTGGTAAGACGAGCTACGGGCGTCGCGATTTGCGCCTTGAGGCCGAAGACGCCGAATCGCTGCGAACGCTGCTTCCTGGCATGAATCCCAAATCGATTTGCGGCAAGGCGCCGCAGACTGTAAGCCATATGGATGGTCTACGTTTGGCATTCGAGGATGACACCTGGCTGCTGATCCGCCCCAGCGGGACCGAACCGGTGGTTCGTGTATACGCCGAGGGGTTCTCGGTGGAGGAGCGCGATGAGTTGCTCGATGCCGGCTGTGCCTTGGCTAAGGGAGCCTATCAGCTTTAGCCATATGACGCTTCACTATAAAGAGACCCTCGGCGAGTGGTGGAGAACGGCCGGCAAACGTAAGCTGAGTATTAAAATGTGTAGGAAATGTGTACGCCCAGATTCCCGCCCGCGGGGGCCCTCCGGTCTGGCAATATATCTCCTTGCCGCGCGGC
>CAJMNP010000151.1 GCA_905214895.1 uncultured bacterium
GTGGAAGCACGCATCTTGGCAACGAGCTCGTAGGGAGCCTCCCAAGAATCGACCTGGGAGGTATCGATCTCGAGCGTGTGCTCATCGAGAACATCGATCGTAGCGCCCATACCCTTGAGCACCTTGCCCATCACGTGGACATCGGAAATATCTGGCACGTTCTGCAGCGTCGTCTTGCCCGGCGCCAGAAGCGTTGCCGCCATGAGTTTGAGCGCGGAGTTCTTGGCGCCCGAGACGGGCACGGAGCCTCCGATGGCGTGGCCACCCTCAACGCGGATAATATCCAAGGTCTACCCTTTCAAAAAGCATGCCCGGGATGGCTGGGCCATCCCGGGCATGATGTGTTCGCAAATGGTCGAACGCTAAATCGTTTGACTATTGGGCAAGCTTGAGCTTACACCATGCGATTTCATTATAGAGGTAGGCGCGGCGTGCATCATCCTCCGACAAATTACCCAGCTTCTCTTCAAAACCTTGAATATCAGCTTTAAGCTTGTCGGCATCGACGGTCGCCAAATCGCAAGCGCGCTCGGCGAGGACGGTCACGACATCGTCCGCAACCTGGGCATAGCCGCCGGCCACGGCAAACGTGTGGTCGACAGTGCCCATGGCCTTATCGGAAACGCGAACGTAACCGCGGTCGATCGTGCAGATTTCGCTGGAGTGAGCAGGCAGAACGCCAAACTCGCCATCCGTGGACGGAATCGACACAAACGCAGCGTCGCCCTCATAGGCGCAGCTCACGGGGCACACGATGCGGATACGCATAACCTACTTCTCCCCCATCTTGCGGGCGCGCTCGCGCACGTCCTCAATCGTGGAAGCATAGCGGAATGCCTGCTCGGGCAGGTCATCGGCCTTACCATCGACAATCTCGGCGAAGGAGCGGACGGTATCCTCGACGCGGACGTAGACACCGGGATTGCCGGTGAACTTCTCGGCGACGTGGAAGGACTGGGAGAGGAACTGCTGGATCTTACGGGCACGGTTGACCGTAAGGCGCTGCTCCTCGGACAGCTCGTCCATACCCAGAATAGCGATGATGTCCTGAAGGTCGGAGTACTCCTGCAGGAGCTCCTGGACCTTGACGGCGACACGGTAGTGCTCCTCGCCGACGATCGAGGGATCGAGAGCGTCGGAGGAAGACGCGAGCGGATCGATAGCCGGGAACAGACCGAGCGACGAAATGCTACGCGAAAGAACCGTGGTGGCGTCGAGGTGCGTAAACGTCGTGGCAGGCGCCGGGTCAGTCAGGTCGTCTGCAGGGACGTAGACAGCCTGGACGGAGGTAATGGAACCCGTCTTGGTCGAGGTAATGCGCTCCTGGAGGTCGCCCATCTCGGTAGCCAGCGTAGGCTGGTAACCGACGGCGGACGGCATACGACCCAGCAGTGCGGAAACCTCGGAACCGGCCTGGGAGAAGCGGAAGATGTTGTCGATGAACAGCAGAACGTCCTGGCCGCGATCGCGGAAGTACTCAGCGGTGGTAAGGCCGGCCAGACCGATGCGCAGACGCGCTCCGGGCGGCTCGTTCATCTGACCATAGACCAAGCAGGTCTTGTCGATAACGCCAGACTCGCTCATCTCGAGGAACAGGTCGGTGCCCTCGCGGGTACGCTCGCCGACGCCGGTGAACACCGAGGTGCCACCGTGCTCCTGGGCGAGGTTGTTGATGAGTTCCTGAATCAGAACGGTCTTGCCGACGCCGGCGCCGCCGAACAGACCCGTTTTGCCGCCACGGATGTAGGGCTCGAGCAGGTCAACGGCCTTGATGCCGGTTTCGAAGATCTCGGTCTTGGTGGTGAGCTCGTCGAAGCGGGGCGCTGCATGGTGGATGGGGTAGAACTCCTCCACCTCGGGCATGGGCTTACCGTCGACAGGCTTGCCCATGACGTTCCAAATGCGGCCGAGCGTCTTGGGGCCAACGGGCATCTTCATGGGCTCACCGGTATCGGTGGCAATGAGACCACGCTGCAGACCGTCGGTCGAGGACATGGCGACCGTGCGGACGACGCCGCCCGGAAGCTGGCTCTCAACCTCGAGGATCGTGCTCAGGTGACCGATCGGGGTCTCGGCCTCGACCGTGAGCGCGTTGTAGATCGGGGGCACCGCACCGTCAAACTTGACGTCGACGACAGGGCCGATGATACGCACGATGCGACCATCGCCGGCAGTCGTCTTCTTGGTGGCTTCCTCGACCGCAAGCTTTACGGTGTTATTAGCCATTACTGTTCCTCCAATGCTGAGGCTCCGCCGACGATCTCGTTGATCTCGGTCGTGATCGAAGCCTGGCGCACGCGACTATACGTGCGGGTAAGGGTCGAGATGATCGCGGTGGCGTTTTCCGTTGCGGAGTGCATGGCCTTACGGCGCGCACCTTGCTCGGCGGCCGCCGAATCGATCAGGGCCTGGTAGATGACCGTCAAGATATATGACGGTACAAGCTTGCCGAGAACATGCTCGGGAGAGGGCACGAACTCGAACGTGGACGAGATGCGCTTAGGGGCGTCGGTCTCGTTCTTACGCGGACCGTGGGCCATAGCGATCATCTCGGGGTCGAGCGGCAACAGATGCTCGACGCGAAGCTCCTGATCCACGCGGTTCTTGGCGTGGTGGTAGACAAGCTCGACACGGTCAAGCTCACCGGCACGATACGCATCGCAGATATGAGAGGAGATCATGCGGGCCTGATTGAAATCGGGCTCGGAGGAGTTGCCCTCAAAGTGCATGACGACGTTTGCGCGGTCGCGGAAATACGTGGCCGGTTTGCGCCCACACGCGATGATCTCGCACTCGATGCCGTCGTTCGCCCAAGAAGCGGCGAGCTTTTCGGCCGTACGCTCCACTGTCGTATTGAAACCGCCGGCAAGGCCGCGGTCCGAGGCAATAACGACAATCAGGCCATGCTTGACGCTCTCATGCTTCTGCAGCATGGGATCGGTGCCCGAACAGGAGGCGTCGCCGGCGACCGTCAACATGACGTCGGTCAGCGCCTCCTTATAGGGCTCGGCCTGCTTGGAGCGATCGAGGGCACGACGGATCTTGGCCGTAGAGACCATCTCCATCGTGCGCGTGATCTGCTTGGTCGTGGTAACCGAGGAGATTCGCTTCTTAATGTCGCGAAGGTTGGCCAT
>CAJMNP010000152.1 GCA_905214895.1 uncultured bacterium
CATCAGGAGAAGCTCGAGGCCGAGGGTATCGACCTCAAGGCCTGGTTCGCCGCCGATCCCGAGCGTGTGAACAAGCTGAGCTTTGACGCCGGTGACCTGCACTTCGACCTGTCCAAGAACCTGGTGACCGACGAGACCGTCAAGCTGCTGTGCGATCTTGCCCGCGAGGTGAAGCTCGAGGAGCGCCGTGACGCCATGTTCTCCGGCGAGCACATCAACACCACCGAGGACCGTGCCGTCCTGCACACCGCGCTGCGCCGCCCGGCTAGCGAGAAGGGGCAGCTCGTCGTCGACGGCCAGGACGTTGTCGCCGACGTGCACGAGGTCCTCGACCGCATGTACGCCTTCGCCGAGCGTGTGCGCTCCGGTGAGTGGAAGGGCGTTACCGGCAAGAAGATCGAGCACCTGGTGTCTATCGGCATCGGCGGCTCCGATTTGGGCCCGGTCATGGCTTACGAGGCCCTGCGTCCCTATGCCGACGCCGGTATCGACTGCCGCTATATCTCCAACATCGACCCCAACGATCAGGCAGAGAAGCTCAAGGGCCTCGATCCCGAGACCACGCTCGTGATCATCGTGTCCAAGACCTTCACCACGCTCGAGACCCTCACCAACGCCCGCGAGGTCAAGACCTGGATGCTCGAGCAGCTCAAGGCTCAGGGCGCCATCGACGGTTCCGATGAGCAGAACGCCGACGCCGTTGCCAAGCACTTCGTCGCCGTTTCCACCGCACTCGAGAAGGTCGAGGCCTTCGGTATCGACCCCGCCAACGCCTTCGGCTTCTGGAACTGGGTCGGCGGCCGCTACTCCGTCGACTCCGCCGTGGGCCTGTCGCTGATCGTCGTGCTCGGCCCCGAGCGCTTCCAGCAGTTCCTCGAGGGCTTCCATGCTATCGATGAGTACTTCTGCAATACCCCGCTCGAGAACAATGCCGTCGCGCTGATGGGCCTGCTCAACGTCTGGTACGTCAACTTCTTCGGTTCCAAGAGCCATGCCGTGCTTCCGTACTGCCAGTACCTGCACCGTTTCCCGGCCTACCTGCAGCAGCTCACCATGGAGTCCAACGGCAAGCATGTCCGCTGGGACGGCAGCGCCGTGACCTCCGACACCGGTGAGATCTTCTGGGGCGAGCCCGGCACCAACGGTCAGCACGCCTTCTACCAGCTGCTGCACCAGGGCACCGTGGTGGTCCCGGCCGACTTTATCGCTTTCGCCAACACTGCCAACCCCGCAACCGACAGCGGCCAGGATGTCCACGAGCTGTTCCTGGGCAACTTCCTGGCCCAGACCAAGGCACTCGCCTTTGGCAAGACGGCCGACGAGGTTCGTGCCGAGGGCACGCCCGAGCAGATCGTCCCGGCCCGTTGCTTTGAGGGCAACCGCCCGACGACCTCGATCTTTGGCGACACGCTGACCCCGTTTGCGCTCGGCGAGCTCATCGCCCTGTACGAGCACATCACGTTTGTCGAGGGCACGGTCTGGGGCATCGACTCCTACGATCAGTGGGGCGTCGAGCTTGGCAAGCAGCTTGCCAAGCAGATCACCCCGGCCTTCCACGACGACGCCGCCAAGGCCGAGCAGGACGCTTCGACCCAGGCGCTCATCGAGTTCTACCGCGCTCACCGCAAGTAGGATTCGCTGCGAAAACTAACGCATAGCCGACAAGGGCCCGTATCCGTTGGGATGCGGGCCCTTTGCTATTTGGATAGGATGGAATGTATCGGGAGGCGCCTCGACGGGCATCGCAATCGTCGAAGGCGCGTCGTTCATGTTTGGGACAATATGACATTTTTCCCGTTGCAAACAGCGCCGCCGTGGGTGTTCTGTATGATGGCTCAGACAAGGTTGTTCAATGACAGGGAGGCATATATGGCAATCAAAGCCATCGCAATGGATATCGACGGTACGCTCACCAACGACCAAAAGGTCATCAGCCCGCGTACGCGCGAGAAGCTGCTCGCGGCGCAGGAGTCGGGAATTAAGCTCATCTTGGCTTCGGGTCGTCCCGCATGGGGGCTGCACGCCTTGGCGCAGGAGCTCGACCTTCAAAACCATGACGGTCTTCTAGTTGCCTTTAATGGCGCGCATGTGGTCGACGCTCAGACCGATGAGGTCCTTTTTGACCAGGCCATGCCGGCTGACGAGCTGCATCGCCTGATTGATCACCTGCGTAATTTTGACGTGATCCCTATGATTTCGCTCGGTCGTAATCTGCACGTCGAGGATTCGTACCATTGCATGATCACGCTGCCTGACGACTCGCAGAAGAATATCGTCAAGTATGAGCGCGATGCGTGCGATCTTAAGATTCGCGAGGTCGAGAGCTTGCATGAGGTTGTGGACGCTTATCCCGTGGACAAGCTGCTGACGGCGGGCGATCCGGCCTACCTGCAGGCGCATTACGAGGAGATGTATGCGCCCTTTAAGCAGACGCTTTCGGGCATGTTTACGGCCGACTGGTACTTTGAGTACACGGCGCCCGGTATCGACAAGGCCCGTGCGCTCGAGGGTGCCCTGCCCAAGCTCGGCATCGATGCCAGCGATGTCGTATCGTTTGGCGACGGCCAGAACGACAAGTCCATGATTGAGTGGGCCGGCACGGGTGTAGCCATGGGCAACGCCGTCGATGAGGTTAAGGCTGTGGCCCAGATGGTGACCGCCAATAACAACGAAGATGGTATTGCGGTGGCGCTGGATAAGCTGCTGGGCTAGAATCGCCGATTAATGCATGATTCGGGCGCCTGCTCGTGGGCGTCCTTTTGTTAGGGAGGGTGCCGTGTCCGCATTTCCGTTCGACGCCGTTATCTTTGACATGGACGGCGTCATTGTCGATACCGAGTATTACTACTTGGGCGAGACTGCCGCGTTTGCCAAGGAGCTGGGGCTTAATCTGACTCAAGAGGAGTTGAATGGACAGGTCGGTACCTCCCATCAGTTCTTCCTGCATATGCTGGTCGATTGGTTTGAGCGCGCCGGTAAGGGGCATTTCACTGGCGAGGAAGCGTTGGCCCGTTGGGACGAGTGGGCGCATAA
>CAJMNP010000153.1 GCA_905214895.1 uncultured bacterium
CCGTCCATAAAGACGACGCGGTCGGCGACGTCGCGGGCAAAGCCCATCTCGTGCGTCACGACGATCATGGTCATGCCGTCGCGGGCCAGGTCGCGCATAACGCCCAATACATCGCGGACAAGCTCGGGGTCAAGCGCCGACGTGGCCTCGTCAAAGAGCATCACGTGCGGGTTCATCGACAGAGCGCGGGCGATGGCCACGCGCTGCTGCTGACCGCCCGAAAGCTGACTCGGCATAAAGTCGATACGCTCGGCAAGGCCGACCTTGGTCAGCTCCTCGATGGCAATCTTCTCGGCCTCTTCCTTGCTGCGCTTGAGCACCTTTTGCTGCGCAAGCATGACGTTCTTTTTGACCGACAGGTGCGGGAACAAATTGAACTGCTGGAACACCATACCCAGATGCGTGCGCACCTTGTTAAGGTCGACGCCCTTGGCGCACACGTCCACACCCTCAACGACAATCGAACCACTCGTGGGATGCTCTAGACGATTGATACAGCGAAGCATCGTCGACTTGCCCGAACCCGAAGGGCCCAGAACGACAACGACCTCGCCCTTGTGCACATCAAGGTCGATGTCGCGCAGGACCACGTTATCGCCAAAGGCCTTCTGGAGATTCTTGATGCTGACGACGACCTCGTTCGAGTTATTGGTTTCGCTCATGATAGGACCTCCTTACAGACCGGCGATGTGATCGGCGGGCGTCGCGACGACCTGTCCGGCGCTCTTGGTGGGACGCTTCTTTTTGGTTTCGGCCGTACCCAGCAGCCTCGCCTCAAGACCGCTCACCAAGCGCGCAAGCGGCAGGGTGATGACCAGGTAGAACAGGGCGGCAACCACATACGGCGTGATGGAGCCCGTCGTGGCCACGATGGTGCGGGCGTTCATGACGATCTCGACCACGCCCACGGCCGCGAGCAGCGACGTATCCTTGTAAAGCAGGATGAACTCACTGGTCAGCGTAGGCAGGACATTGCGGAACGTCTGCGGAATCATAACGTAGAGCAGTGTCTGGAAGGCATTCATGCCCAGCGAGCGAGCAGCCTCGTTCTGGCCCTTGGGGATCGACTGAATACCGGCACGGAAAATCTCGCACAGGTACGCAGACGAGTTCATGGCCATGACGATAACGCCCAAGACGTAGTCGTCCACCTTGACGCCGGCAAGCGGCAGGCCAAAAAATGCAATATAGATCTGCAGGAACGCCGGCGTACCGCGGATGATATTCACATAGATGCCGGCAAGACAACGCAGAATGCGCGACTTGGAGATACGCATGAGCGACAGGGCAAAGCCAAAGGGAATCGCCAGCGGAAACGCCACGAGCACAATCGAGAGCGACATAAGGAAGCCCTTGAAGACGATCGGCAGGCTCTGGACCAAAATGACCGGGTTCAAGAACAGGCGCAGGAACATATTGGAGTTCCAGGCCTCGACCCACGGCTGCTCCTTAAGATCGGCCAGGAAGTTATCGAATGCCGTCACGCCCTTAATCTCGACGGAAGGAATCTTGGAAATCTTCTTGGTCGAACCGTCGGCGAGCGTATAGGTGCCGCTGAAGGCCTCATCGCCGCCCTCGACGGGAAACGTCACGCCGTAAACCTCGACACGGAAAAAGCCGCCGGCAGGCGCCGTCTCGCCAAAGTCGATCTTGAGCGTCTGGCCGTCAGCCTTGCACGTGGGCTTCATGGGTGTACGGTCCATGAGGTCCTCGCCCGAGAGCATCGTCAATCGCGTGTCATCGGTGTCAAACGTCGTGCCGTCGACAAACGTCAGCGAAAGACCGCTCAGCTCCTCGTCGGCATCGGCCTGAACCTCCCAGGTAATGCGCGTCTCGGTGCCGCCGACCACAGTGCTGCCCGAACCGGTGTTGGGTCGGGCGGTAATCTTTGCGGTCTCAAGCGCCTGGGCGGTCGTGGGCACGCAGGCCCCCACGCATACCAGGGCGAGCGCCACAGCCAGGGCACAGGCCAGCTTTTGGAGCATCGAGGGCAGTGGATAGCTCTGGCCCATAGCTCCTTGGTTCAATCGAGACAAGGTGGCTCCTAACGTTTAAGTTGCCGGCAAAACGAGACGGAAACACTCTCCGTCAAGAGAAGCGCAAAGGCCCTCTCCGCAAAACGGAAAGGGCCCGCGCGCAATTAAGTAGCTATTTTACTTGATGTTGTACTTAGCCATGAGGGCGTCGACGGTACCGTCGTCGGTCAGGTCCTTGATGGCCTGGTTGATGTCGTCCCTGAGCTTGGTGTTGCCCTGGTTGATGGCGATGGCGTACTCCTCGCCGGTGCTGATCTGCTTGATGGTCTGGCAGGTGTTGAACTGCTCGGCGGTCAGCTGACTGGCAACGGAGCGGTTGGTGACTACGGCGTCACCCTTGTCGGACTGCAGGGCGCTGAAGCACTCGGTGGCGTCCTTGTAGGGGACGATCTTGGCCTTGGGGAAGTTCTCCTGGGCAAAGGCCTCGGCGGTCGAACCGGACTGGACGATAATCGTGGCGTCAGCATTGTTGAGCTTCTCGCTGTAGTTGTCGGCCGTGATGTCGGTGTTATCGACCTTGGTCACGATAGCCTGATCGTCCATGTAGTAGGAATCGGAGAAAGTGACTTCCTTCTCACGCTCGGGCGTGTCAGTGATAGCCGCGATGGCGACATCGTACTTGGCGCCCGAAGCAACGCCGGGGACGAGCGTGTCGAAGTCGTTGTTGACGTACTCGACATCCAGGCCCAGCTTGTCACCGATGGCCTTGATGAGCTCAAGGTCAAAGCCCTGATAATCGCCGTTGTCATCCTTGTACTCAAACGGAGCGTACTCGGCAGAGGTGCCGACTGTCAGTGTGCCGTCCTTGACGAGCGCGTACTCCTTGGAGCCGTCGACCTTCTCGACCTTAGCGTCGTCAGAGCTGCTGGAACCGGCATCAGAACCAGAGGTGGCGTTGGACGAACCGCAGCCCGTCAGAGCAAGGGCGAGCGCCATAGCACCCGTGGCGGCAAATGCGCCAAGCTTCTTCAGCTTCATAATCAGTCTCCTTCC
>CAJMNP010000154.1 GCA_905214895.1 uncultured bacterium
CCGAGTTTGTCGGCGGGGCTGTACTTGACTTTGCCGCGCGCGCCGCGGCCGCAGGTGTTGCCGTGTACGCGCTGGATGAGTTGCCGAGCAAGCGCTACGACGGTGACACTGCAGGCCACGAGGGCTTTGCCTCCCTGGATGCAGCCGCGGTCGCCGACATCAAGCTCCTGGCGACCACCGAGCTCGCAGACACACTTGCCAATACCGGCATGCAGACCGTGGTTTGCGCCGAGCCCCAGTCCTGGCTGCGCGCACTGCGCTACGAGCGGGCGGACGAGAGCTATCTGATGCTCGTCAACGAGCATCCCAAGCAGGGTATCTCCACTCAGATTGCGCTTGCCGACGGCACACCCGTTGCAGGCGCGCGCCTCGACCTGCTCAACGGCACCGAGCCCGCCGCCTTTGACGGCACGCTCGAGCTGGCTCCCTACGAGAGCTGCATCGTGGTCCTTGGGGCTACAGGTTCCGTTGCTGTGGCAACCGCCGAAGACGAAGCCACATGCGTCGACGGGCCCTGGGCGGTTGCCTTCTCTGCCCCTGGCACCGATGCCTTTGGCGAGTCTGTTGAGCTTGCAGACCTGCACGACCTTTCCTCGGCCGAGTTCCCCGGCAAGGCCGGCACATTCCGCTACCGGGCCTCCTTTGTCCTGGGCGAAGCGGCCACCCGCACCGTCATCGACCTTGGCGAGGTCTTTGAGACCGCAACCGTCACCCTCGACGGCAAATCCCTCGGCACCCGCATCTGTCCGCCTTACCGCTTTGAGGCCGCCGCACTTTTAGCCGGCGAGCACGCGCTTACGATCGATATCATCAACACCCTCGACCACGCCGTCCCCGACATGTTCGGCATGACCGAGCCCTCCGATCCCAGCGGCCTCTTGGGGCCCGTACGCGTGCTCGGATAGCAGCCCGAGCGCAAACAACTCGGGCAGGGCACGCCCTATGTTGAGCCCGCGCAGCGTCGAGCGGTCCGTCGTTCATAGACCGGCGGACCAAAACTCCCAGCCAAGCCGAACGTTTTATTTATCGCTATGATTGGTTTATCGCGACGCAAACGCATAGGAGCCATATGGATATCAGGCGAAAGATCACGCAGGGCAAAAGCCTCACCCCCACCGAGCAACAACTTGGGCGAACGGCCCTCGCCATGGGCGAGGATGTGCGCGGGCTCTCCATCAAGGAATTTGCGCGCCAGGCCAATGTCTCCGTTGCGAGCATCCACCGCTTTTGCAAAAAGCTCGGCCTTGAGGGCTTCAAGGAGCTCAAGGTCGAGCTGGTGCGCGCAGCCTCGTACGCAGACTCCGCCCCCGAGGTGGACATCAACTTTCCCTTCGATGCCACCTCCACCCCTGCGCAGGTGATGGAGCGCATGGAGGGGCTCTACCAGACCACCTTGGCCGAAACGCAGGAGCTGCTCGACCCTGCACAGCTCGACCACGCCGCCAAGCTCATCATGCGCGCCGGCACCGTGGACATCTACACGGGCTCGCATAACCTGTATCCAGCGGGAATGTTCCGCGATCGCCTGCTTTCCGCCGGCAAAAGCGCGACGTGCCACGACAGCGTCGAGGCGCAGGTGCGCACGGCGCTCGCCTCGGGTCCCGACCATGTGGCAATCATCATCTCCTACAGCGGCCTTGCCCCCAACCTCAAGGAGATCTTGCCGATCCTTAGCAGTCGACATGTCCCGGTCATCGTCATCGGCACGCCGTACTGTGCCCGCATTCACCCCGGCTTTGCCGCCTATCTCACGGTAAGCGACCACGAGAGCATGACGCACCGCATCACGCAGTTCGCCAGCCATATCGCCGTGCAATACGTACTCGATTCGCTCTATAGCAGCTACTTTGCCAAAGATTACGCCCGCTGCTCCGAGTTCTTAGAGCGCTCGTTCCCCTACACCCGCCTGCCCGGACTCAAGTAGCGACGAGCGTGGATTTTTGGACACTCAGATAACGAGCGTGGATAATCTCCCACTTTGAGCCCGCACACAGGCCAAAACCGGGAGATTATCCACGCTCATTTTGGGTCCCTTGGGAACGCATGAGGAGGGCGGATAGACAGCCGTTATTTGCGAGGCGTCAGCGACGTAAAGAGTCCGTGTTGGTTGCAGTAAAGATATATCCTGCCGCGCCCGGTAATATGGAAGCGCGGCTGCACCGATTGCTCTGGATAGAGCTTCTTAAAGCAGATGCCGTCCATAGTCGCATATGCCACAAAGCTAATGTAGTGATCCTTGGTCATGGGATGATCGAGCGTGACGTACCAATCGTCCTCGATGCGCTCGATGGAAAAGGCGTGGTCCGCGTCCGGCTCTTCGGCCTCCTGGGGAAACATCGTGGAGCCACAGCAGCTAAAGCTGCCTTCTCCGAGCGCGTGCACAACGTTTCCGCAGATAGGGCAAACGTAAAAGACGCCTTTGAGCATATTGCCTGCACGGTTGGCGTTGGCCCGAATGTCACCAGCCAAAAGCTCGGCCACGCTTATGCCGAGTCTCTGGGCCAAAGGCTCAACGAGGGAAATGTCGGGAAGGCCGCGGCCGGATTCCCACTTGCTGACGGCTTTATCGGTCACGCCAAGGCTTTCCGCCAGGGCGCGCTGGGTGAGGCCGCGCTCTTCGCGCAGCCGCTTGATGACATGCGCTGCCAAAAAAGTATGGGAAGCATTGATTTGCCGTGTCTGGTTCATGGGCTGTCCAATCAAATTGAAGAAATGGAGTGAACCGGTTCGACAGTCAGTATCCATTTGAAGGCCAGGCTCGACAACCTACGCTGCGTAGACATGCGCCAATCGAACGAGCGCGGATTTTTGGACGCTCATCCTGAGTAGTCATTTAAGAACGTCCCCAATGACCACTCATTTATGTCTGTCCCCAATGACTGGGCAACGGCAGCGAGAGCCCCGATGTTTTGGCAACGACAGCGAGCGACGTCCAGGACGAACAAGTTGGCATGAAAAAGGCAAGGCATAGACCTTTTGGTCATGCCTTGCCTTTT
>CAJMNP010000155.1 GCA_905214895.1 uncultured bacterium
TGGCGCCGCAGCTCAAAGATGCCGGGCTTAACCGCGTCAACATCTCGCTCGACACGCTCGACCCCTCGCTGTTTGGAAAGATCACGCGCTTGGGTCGGCTCGAGCAGACCATGGCCGGCATCGATGCGGCGCTGGCTTGGGGCTTTGAGCCCGTTAAGGTGAACTGCGTTGTTGTGCGCCGGCTTAACCAGGATGTAGCTGCCCTCGCGCGCCTGACGGTCGATCGCCCTATCCACCTGCGGTTTATCGAATACATGCCCATCGGCGACGAGCACACGAGCTCGCATTGCGCCGTGGACCCGCATGCGCCCACGCTCAATCCCGAGCTGTGGGACGCAAGCGACACCGTGCCGAGTGACGAGCTGCGAGCGCGCATCAATGCCGGGGCCGCTGCGGTTGGCCTGGGTGAGCTTGAGCCGCTCGAGACCAACGACGCCCCCGCCGGCGCGGGTCCCGCGCGCTATTGGCACTTTCCGGGCGCGGCGGGAACGGTCGGCTTTATTAGCGCCATGTCCAACCATTTTTGTGCGAATTGCAACCGCCTGCGCCTGACGGCCGATGGCAACGTGCGTCCGTGCCTGTTCAGCGATGCCGAGTATTCGGTGCGCGACGCCCTGCGCCGCGGTGATGATATGCAGGTACTTTCTATTTGGCGCGATGCCGTGGCCCACAAACCGCAGGAACACGCGATAATTGAGGGTACGCAACGATTTATGTCCCAAATCGGAGGATGATCATATGGCCAAGAGCAGGTACGCCGATGCCACCAAGGCCGCTCGCAGGGCCGCGATGTCTGCCCACAAAGCCACGGCTACTGACGGCGACGCCGTCGCAGCCGCGCAGCCGACTGCCAACACTGCTGTCGAGCCCGCCCGCGACGCCCGTCGCGACGAGCTGACGCATGTGGACGCCAAGGGCGAGGTACGCATGGTCGACGTGTCCGACAAGGCCGAGACCCATCGCATCGCCATCGCCGAGGGCACCATCCTTATGCACCCCGAGACGCAGGCCATGGTGCTGCAGGACCGCGCCAAGAAGGGCGACGTGCTTGCCTGCGCACGCGTGGCGGGCATCATGGCCATCAAACGCACGAGCGATATCATTCCCATGTGCCATCCGTTGCTCATTACCAAGAGCAAGTGCGACATTGCGCCCATCGCTCCGGCGGGTACGCCTGCCGATGACGTGCCCGAGGGCTGGGCGCCGGCGCGCGCGGACGGGCAGGTTGGCTTTCACGTGCTGGTTACGGCCGGCGTGACGGGCAAGACGGGTATCGAGATGGAGGCGTTGACCGGCGCGAGCGCCGCGTGCCTGACCATCTATGACATGTGCAAGGCGGTCGATCGTGGCATGGAGATCGTCGACGTGCGCCTGCTGCACAAGGAGGGCGGCCGCTCGGGCGTGTGGGATCGTGCAGAGCGTCAGGCCGCTGCTGTTGAGGCCGTGGGAGCCGCGGGTGACGCACCCGCGAACGCATCCGTCGCCGTCGCGCCCGCAGCTCCGGTACCGGCCGTCCCTGCGATTGCGTTTATCGGCTACCAAAACTCGGGCAAGACCACGCTCGTCGAGAAGGTTATCGCCGAGCTCACACGCCGCGGCCTGCGCGTGGGTTCGCTCAAGCATCATGGGCACCACGGCTTTGATATCGATGTGCCCGCTAAGGATACGTGGCGCCATCACCAAGCCGGGTCCAAGCACGTGGGACTCATCTGCGCCACGCGCTGGGCGGAGTACGCCGACACGCGCGAGGAGGACGAGATGCCCGCGCGCGAGCTGCTGTCGCGTTACAACGATGTCGACGTGGTGATCATCGAGGGCTACAAGACCGAGGGCTTCGACAACATCGTGGTCGCGCGCTCCGGTGTCGACCGTCTGCGCGGCAAGAGCTCGCTCGACCTGGTCGACGGTCACACGCTGGCCCTTGCCTGCAACGAGGCCCTGGCGCGTCAGGCATTCGATGCCGGCTTTGCGACCCGAGCCATCAACATCAACGACGCCCGAGCCATCTGCGATTTGATTCAAGACTATCTCGCCTAAAACATGCCAAAAAGGGACAGGTTTATTTCGGCAGGTTTTATCTGGGCAAACGCCGCAACCACCACAAAGGGGCCAGTCACCTTTGTGATGGTTTTTGCTTTGGTGGATGGTTGGGACATGCCTTACAATCTACCAAGTAGTTCATACTGAGCGAAAAACGGAGAGAAGGGTCCTGATGCGTCCTTAATGTTTCATGCGGATTGATTGATTCGATAGACGGTGGCGAATGCCCGCCGTCCGCATTCGTATGAAACAAGGAGTCTCCATGCTCGTCTCTCTTTTCTCAAAACCTCAATCATCGCTGTCCGCGCAGGCTAAACGCCTGGTGGCGATGCGCTTTCTCATCTACACCGGTTTTCAGACCAGCTACTTTATCGGCGTCATCGGATCGCTCACCTATGCGGACGACGCTTCGGTCGTTGTGACATCGCTGGCAGTCCTCTTTATGAACGCCTTCGTGATCCTGGGGTCCTTTGCGGGTGGCGCGGCGCTCGACGCCTGGGGCCCGCGCCGTCATTTCTTGCTGAGCATCGTGGGCACGCTGGCAACCGGCGCGGCGATTCTCTTTTTTGGCAGCGCGACCGGCATCGTCCTGCTCGGCGCGGTGTTCCTAGGCTTTACGATGGGATTTGCCCAGCCCATCGCCACGTCCTATCCGGCCTACCTCACCAACGACCCCGTCGAGCTCAAAGACATCAACTCCGCCATCGCCATGTTCTCCAACGTGAGTATCATCGTTGGCCCCACGCTGGGCGGCTTTGTCGCGGCGGTTGCGTCGTCGCGCGCGGTGTTCGTGCTCATGATGCTCTTTACAGTGCTGGCGCTCGTCGCCGGTTGGGGCTTTAGGCCGAAGACCAGCCATGTCGCCGGGGATGCGGATGCCGATTCGGCAGAGGAAGGGGAGCG
>CAJMNP010000156.1 GCA_905214895.1 uncultured bacterium
CGGATGATGGAGCTTTCCGCACCGCGAGCATACATAGTTTCGTTGATCATCTGTTCCCCTTTCGCATAGGCGCTATTGTACGCTTTAGTCGAGCAAAGCGCCGCAGCAATGTTGATTGGGGACAGACTTAAATGCGTGAAAACGCTCATTTAAGTCTGTCCCCAATCAACAAAGGAAAAAGCCTCCGCAGGTTTCCCCGCGGAGGCTTTCGCCACAAAGACTATTTGTCGTCGTCGGTGTCGGCACCGGCATTGACGGCGCGGTCATCATCGGCATCATCGGATGCGGCTTCGGCATCCTCCTGCATGGCCGCCTGCGCAAAGGCTGCGGCATCAGCCGCCAGTTCCTCCTCGCTCATGCGAGGCGCGCGCTTCTTGGTCGGCATGCCGGCCGCCTTGGCATTGCGCTCCTCCTTGGCCGCCAGGATATCGCCCTCGCGCTCAAGGTAGGCATCCCACCCGTTGTCGAGCAGGGCGTTCACGGCGTCGCCTTCGACGGTCTCGCGCTCAAGCAGCACCTTCGCCATCAGATCGAGCTGATCACGACGGGCATCCAAAATCTCGACCGCACGGCGATGGGCCTCGCGCATGATGCGCTGAACCTCGATATCGATGCGGCGCGCCGTCTCCTCGGAGTAATCCTGGTGATCGGCGTAATCGCGGCCCAGGAATACCTGATGCTGCGCCTCACCAAACACCTGCGTTCCAAGCTCCTCGCTCATGCCCAGGCGCGTGACCATCTCGCGCGCCATCTTGGTCGCGCGCTCCAGATCGTTGCTCGCGCCCGACGTGATGTCGTCGCACATGAGCTCCTCGGCAACGCGACCGCCCAAGAACACGGCAAGCTCGTCGAGCATCTCGTTCTTGGTCTTGAGGAAGTGGTCCTCCTGCGGAAGCTGCAGCGTGTAGCCCAGGGCCTGACCGCGGCTGACAATCGAGATCTTGTGGACCGGATCGGAATGCTCCAGGATGTGGCCCACCAGGGCGTGACCGCTCTCGTGGTAGGCAATCGTGGTGCGCTCGGCTTCGGTCATCACACGACCCTTGCGCTGCGGACCGGCAATCACGCGCTCCATCGACTCCTCGACCTCGTCCATCGAGATCACGGAACGATGGCGGCGGGCAGCCAGCAGCGCAGACTCGTTGAGCAGATTTGCCAGATCGGCGCCGGTGAAGCCAACGGTCATCTGGGCGAGCTTCTCAAACTTCACGTCCTCGTCCATCGGCTTGTTCTCGGCATGCACGCGCAAGATCTGCTCGCGGCCCTTCACATCCGGACGGTCGACCGTAACCTGACGGTCAAAACGACCGGGACGCAGCAATGCCGGATCCAGGATGTCAGGACGGTTGGTCGCGGCGATCAGGATGACCGACTCGCTTTCCTCAAAACCGTCCATCTCGACCAGCAGCTGGTTGAGCGTCTGCTCGCGCTCGTCGTGACCGCCGCCCAGACCGGCTCCGCGCTGACGTCCCACGGCATCGATCTCGTCGATAAAGATGATCGACGGGGCCTGGGACTTGGCCTCCTTAAAGAGGTCACGTACACGGCTGGCGCCGACACCCACGAACATCTCGACAAAGTCGGAACCCGAGATGCTAAAGAACGGCACGCCCGCCTCGCCGGCTACAGCCTTGGCCAGCAGCGTTTTACCGGTGCCCGGAGGGCCCACCAGCAACACGCCGCGCGGAATCTTGGCGCCCAGCTTGCGATAGCGGTCCGGATCGCTCAAAAAGTCACGAATCTCCTCGAGCTCCTCGACTGCCTCGTCCACGCCGGCAACGTCTTCAAACTTGACCTTGGGGCGCGTGGCCTCGTTGGTCTTGGCGTTGGTCTTGCCAAACTGCATGTTCCTGTTGTTGGCGCCCATCATCTGGCGCATAAAGTAGAACATAATGGCGATCAGGGCGATCGTCGGAAGCACGCTCATCGCCAAGTCGCCCCAAAAATCGGGATCGTTGGTGTTGACGATGTACTTGGTATCGGGGTGCTCCGCCATAAGCTCGGCAAGCGAATCGGAGCCGACATAGGTCGAGGAGAAGCTCTTGAGCTCGCTCGTATCGCCCTTGTCCTTCTTCGTCTTCCAGTAATGACCCGTCACGCTTCCGTCTTGAACCGTATAGGTCAGATCTTCGACGCGATCCTGCTTGATGGCGCTCACCATCTCGCTCGTCGCGAGCTTTACGGTATTGCTGGAATTGGCAAAGCCGGAGCCCATGTTAAAGAAGGCGTAGCCCAGGAGCGCGCAAGCCAAAATAAAATACAGCCAACCCGTACGCGTGGGCTTCTTGCCTCCGGGCACCCCCGGGATCTTAGGCTCCCGGGGAGTCTGGGAATTGTTATCGTTACGGTCGTCGGGCATCTTACGAATAAACCTCCGGTTTCAAAATGCCCAGATACGGAAGGTTACGATAGCGCTCGGCATAGTCGAGGCCGTAGCCCACCACAAAGGCATCGGGGCAATGGGTTCCAACATACTTGGGCGTGATGGCCGAGGTACGGTCCTCAACGTCCTTCCACAGGAAGGCGGCGACCTCCAGAGAAGCGGGCTTGCGGCTCTCGAGGTTCTTCATCAGATACTTGAGCGTCAGGCCCGAGTCCAGAATGTCCTCGACGATCAGCACGTCGCGACCGCGGATGTCGATATCCAGGTCCTTAATGATACGCACGATACCCGAGGACTTCACACCGTCGCCATAGCTCGAAACAGCCATGAAATCGATGTTGGTCGGCAGCTCGATCTTGCGCATCAGGTCGCCCATAAAGACCACGGCGCCGCGCAGGACCGCAATCAGCACCAGATCCTTACCCGCGTAGTCGCGAGTAATCTGCTCGCCTAGGCGAGAGACGATACCGTCGATATCCTCCTGCGTAAACAGAACCTTCTCGATATCCGGATGTTGAGAAGCCATGACAACCCTTTCTTGTGCTTATCGCCCAC